>CAZONY010000034.1:6381-13368 GCA_964581215.1 uncultured Chitinophagaceae bacterium
GAGCGCGACGCCCGGGTTGCCGGTGTTGTCGAGACCGATCAGCTGCGATGATCCACCGGGATTGGCCTGCAGGCCGAGGGTGCTCGGATAGATCGATCCGTTTTGCTGTGTCGGCACGGCCGTCATGTTGAGCGGCTGGTTGACGCCCGACTGGATGTTGAAGTCGAAGTCCACGCCGATCCGCTCGAAGAACGTGTCGTTGAGGGAGATGAACCTCACCTCGATCGTCACCTGCAGGTCCTGGAGGCGGCGGAGCTGGTCGAGCAGGTCGGCGATCTGGTCGTGCACGTCCTGCGTCTGGCTCACGACGAGGCTCAGGTTCGTGGCGAATTCGCGGATCGTTCCGGGGCCGCCGACGGTGAACCACGTGGTCGGAGCGATCGTCTCGGTGATCAGGCCGATCAGGGCCTGGAAGTCGGCCTGGCCGCCGCCCGCGGGCGACGCACCGAAGGGCGCCGTGGAGCCGGAGCCGCTGGCCAACCCGTTCAACGGGTTGGTCGCGGGGATCTGGGCCAGCGATGTCGGATCCAGCTGCCCTCCGGCGGCCCGCACGGCGTTGACGCCGACCGGCGCCGGGGTCGTCTGCACCGCCAATCCGGACTGGGCCGGACTGATGCGAGAGTAGCCCTCGCGGAGGGCCCCCGAGATGCCGCCCGTGATGCCCAGGCCTTCGGACGAGAAACTCGGAATCGGCACGACGAGGTCGGCCACCGGGTAGGTCCTGCTGACGAGTTCCCCCTTCGCGATCCGCGGGCTGGTGATCTTCAGCACCTCGTCGCGGATGACGAATTCGAGGCCGAACTCACCCAACACGATGTTGAGGGCGCTCTTCAGCGAAACCGGCTGATCGAGCCGGAAGCTCACGGCCGCGTTGCTGGTGACGCCCTCCCCTTCGAGGCCCGCGGCGTCGATGTGGAGGGGCACTTCGGCCTGCCGTGCCAGATCGCTGAGCACTTCGGCGAGCGGCCTGTCGTCGTACGTGGCATTCACGGGGCTGGAGAGCTTCTTTTCGATCAGCTTCTCGGCGGCGGTGAGCGTCCGCCCCTCGGCCTTGAGCCGCGACCGCCGCGAATCGGTGAGTTCGGCCCAGTCTTTCGTGTCGGGGAAGGCGAACGGCCCCACGAAGGGGGCGCTGGCCCGCTGGGTGTCTTCGGCGTCGTCGAGGAAGCCCGTCGCCTTGTCGTCGTTGATCGACCGCTGGGCCGCGAGCCGGCGAACGATGCGGCTCTGGGCGAGAAGCTGCTTGACGACCGGGTTGTCGGGGGCGAGCTGTCCGGCCTTCTTGGCGATCACTTCGGCCTCGGGATACCGCTGCTCGTCCACGAGGGCGTTGTATTCCTCCACCAGCATCGCCAGCCGCTGATCCACGTCCACCCGCTTGGCCCGCTCGCGATCGATCTGGGCGGTGATCTGCTCATTGCGTCGATCGAGGGCGAGTTCGGAGGTCCGTTTGCCGGTGGCCTCCTCGATGTCGCGGCGGGTGCGATCGACCCGCCTCTTGAACTGGCCCTTCGACTGTTCGGGAATGCCGGCGGCGTCGATCGTGGCGGCCAGCTCCTCGAGGATCGTGAGGGCGTCCGCGGGCTTGCGTTGGGCGAGCCGGCGGGCCTCGAGTTGCTTGGCGGCCACCTGGGCCGACAGCTTGGCGAGTTCCACATCCGGGGTGGCCGTGGCTGTCGGCACGGGCGGAGCCTTGTCGGCCGTTGCATCGCCTTCAGCACGCGGTGCCTGGGCCGCCGTGCGGGCCCGCTCCATGACGTCTCGCGCGGCGGCCGCGTCGTCGTTCCGAGCCGGGGCCTCGTCGTCGGCCCGCAGGAGGCCTCCCGCGAAGAGTGACATGCCGAGGAAAGCCACCGCGAACAACGTCGCTGGAACGACGCGCGGCTGATGGTCGTGTTCAACGCCAGGCATGACACGGATTCCGGGGGAGTGGGCACGGCCCTTGAAGGGCGGGAGAAGTACCGGCCCGGCACGAACCGGGTCAAGCCCGTGTGCCGATCCCCCAAACCGCGCGATTTGCCAGGCGGCGTCGCCCCGCCCCGGGGGCGGTCTGGCCGGTCAGGCCAGGGCCTCGGCAATCGCGTCCCAGAGGGCGATCCTCGCCCGGAGGCAGGTTTTCGCCGTCTCGGTGGCCTCCTGCCACCGGCGGGCGTCGCCGCCGCACAGCCGCGCGACGATCCGCCGGCAGATGGGGGCGTGGGCTTCATCGTCGTGCTCGATGTGCCGCTCCAGATAGAAGCGGAAAGGGCCCCAGGAGGCGGGGTCGGCCGCGGCGAGATGGACGACGAGCCGGCGAAACATATCGGGAATCACGTCCTCCCGGCCAAACGTGAATGCGGCCGCGAGGCGGTGGGCGGAGCCGCTCGCGATCACGGCAAACGACGTCCGCACGAAGGCGGCTGATCCCGCCGGTGCCATGGCCTCGCAGAGGGCCTCGTCGAGAGGTGTGCCGCCGCGGAGAAGATCGATGAACCGCCGCATGGGCCCGGTGTCGGCGGCCGCCCGTTCCATGGCATCGAGATACAGTTCGAAGTGCGACGCGGAGCCGCCGTCGGGCAATTCGTCGGATTCCTCGTCGAGCACGATCTGATTGACGAGCCGACGGGCCTCCGGATCGGGCGTGGGAAGCCAGGGCACGCTCGTGCAGGTCAGCCGTTGCTGCATCGCCTTGAGCAGGCTCTGAAAGTCCCACACGGCCCAGACATGCATCTCCATGAAGCGCCGCAGCCGGTCGGGCGAATCGATGCGGCCGTAGAGCGGATGGGCAACGAGCCGGCCGCGGAGATCGGCAAGATCAGCCAGGAGGCGGTCGCCGGCCGACGCGGGCAAGCCGGGCGGGATGTCGCTGGGCGGCGGGAAGACGCTCTTGGTGGTCATGCTGGAAGTCTAGCCGCACCCGACGGGCAGGCCAGTTTTCAAAGCCCTGATGCCCGACCCCTGAAAACCGGCGCCGTCCAGGTACACTTTCTCGGTGGGGCAATCACCCGACGGAAGCATATGAGCGAATCAGACGAAGCTGCTCCACCGCACGACGGCGGCGAGCCGGGATCGGGCCTCGTGCTCGAACAGGGCCCTTCCGTGAGTCGGATCCTGCGCTGGCTCGGCGATCCGCCGCCCGGCTCTGCCGTGCCGCAGGAGCGGTTCACACTCGAGGATGTCCACGAGTTTCGGCCGGCGCTGCGGCCGCCGGTGCCGGTGCTCACCGTGCTCGACGACGGCTCGCGGGAGACCGGCGAGGAGGTGCGGCTGCGGGGCGAGTCGTTCACGATCGGTCGGACGGCCGGCAGCCTGGTGCTCGCCAATGATCCCGCAATCTCGGGCACGCATGCCGAAATTCGGCGCGTGCCATGGAAGGGGGGCTACCAGTGGCATCTACACGACCTTAGCAGCGTGAACGGCACCTTCGTCCGCTGCTCTTCGGCGGTGCTGCATGAAACCACGCTGGTCATCCTCGGCGCCCGTCGCTTTCGCCTGCGCAATCCCCTGCGGCCGGCGGCCCGGCCGGTCTCTCCCTCTGATACGCACGAGTTCGAGGGGATGGCGGTGCCCGAGACGGTGTGGCCGGTGCTCATCGAGGCATCGAGCAAGCCTGGATCGCTGCAATTGCCGTTGCGGAGCGATCGCGTCTCGATCGGTCGCACGGGGGGCGGGGCCGACGTCGAGCTCGACGATCCGCTGACGGCCGATCACCATGCGATTCTGAACCGGCAGCGGGACGGCTCCTGGGTGGTTGTGGCCGACACGACGCGCAACGGCGTCTGGGTATCGGTGGCCTCGATCATGCTGACGGGCAGCTGCTTTTTCCGTCTCGGTGAGCAGCGGTTTCGGTTCGTGGTGCCCTAGGGTGAGGCCGCCTTCGCAGGCTGAGGCCTGCGCCACATGGGCTTGGTGGCTACCCTCCGGTAGGCACGTGCCACACTCCGCTCATGCGAATGCCGTCGTACATGGCGTCGGGCGCAAGATCGGCACCATTCGGCCACCGGACGCTTCCATCGACAACCGCAGCCTGGGCAAATGCCGCCTCTTCGCGAAGCGGAGCAAAGGGAGTCGAATCGATATCGCGGGACAACAGAAACGCATGCATGTCCACATGACCGGCCGTCCCATCGACAAATCGTACGAACAGGCGGTGCGGGCCTTCAGGCACGACGGCCACCAACCTCCAAGGCGCCCTTGATTCAGGGGCAGGAATCAATCGAGCGGAGGAATCGGGAGAGGCTGCTCCAAGCGAGTGCATCGCTGCCAATTCTCCTTCAAGGCTGCATGGTTGAGTTCCGACCAATCGCGGACGAGGGCAAAAGCACGTTTCGGCAGATTTCCTCGGATTATATCCAGAGATTCCAAGTCGATGACCGCCTCGTGCTCTGCATACGTTGCATGAAAGTGGGGCGGGCCGTGCTCTCGCCAGAACATTTCGACCACGATACCGAAAAACGCACTGATCCTTGGCATGCCGAGAGTGTCCGCACGATCACTTTGTGCCCAAAGTGGAAAGCCCTGGCCTGACGGATAGCCTTGGTCGAATACTGTTCCCGTGTGGGGGGCCAGGCTTGCGCCTGTCAATCTGCCGCCCTTGCCCCCTATTTTCCCGGGCCGCCCCAGCCCCTCAGTCCGTGGCATCTGTTTTTGAAATCTCATAATCCCCGCGCGAAAGTTTTCCGAAAAGGAGGTTTATGCCGCGAAAATAGGTTTTGCGGCCCACCACCAACGCCGCTCTGCACCGATCGAGGATTCCATCTTGTCGCTTCATCTTCGGGCCTCGTTGCTTCGCCGTCTTGCCTGCCGGACGGCCGCATCGCTGCTGATCCTGACGGCGGCTGCCGGCTCCGTCGCCGCTGCCGAGGTCTTTCCCCCGGCTGCCCCCGAGCCCGAGGAAATGCTCCTCATCGAAGACCCCTCAGACGCCATGATCGTGCCGCCGGTGGCCTTCGAGCCCGGCCTCGTGCTCGCGCAGAAGGTGCAGGATCCGGCGATCGAGACGGTGGACGAGATGGACACCCGCCGCGCGCCCTCGAGTTCATCGTCCGGCAGCGGCAAGCAGTGGTGGGATTCGATTCGCGACCCGTCGATCCGCACCGTCGACGAGCAGACCAACAGCAAGAAGAAGGACGACAAGAAGAAGGAGGAGTGGTACGAACGGATCAACCTCCGCGGCTACACCCAGTTTCGCATCAACAGCGTGCTGTGGAACGACGAGAGCCAAGCGCCCCCCTACCATCCGGCTGATAAGTCGATCGGCCCCTTCAACGAGTTCTTCATTCGCCGCTGCCGACTGATTTTCTCCGGTGATCTGAGCGACCGCCTCTATTTCTACATCCAGCCTGACTTCGCCTCGGGCGCCGGGGCCCCGGATGGCGCCATCAACTTCGCCCAGCTCCGCGACTGCTACGGCGACGTCTATCTCACGGAAAACAAGGTCAATCGCGTCCGCATCGGGCTCTCAAAAATCCCCTTCGGCTGGGAAAACATGCAGTCCAGCTCGAATCGGATTCCGCTCGATCGGGCCGACCCGGTCAACACGGCCGTCAACGGCGAGCGTGGCATGGGCGTCTTCTACTACTGGACGCCGGAGGAGGCCCAGGATCTCTACAAGGAGGTCTTGGACGAGGGCCTGAAGGGATCGGGCAACTACGGCGTCTTCGGCATCGGCGTCTACAACGGCCAGGGCGTGTCGCGGGCCGACAACAACGACAACATGCATTTCATCATGCGGTACGAAGTGCCGTGGAAGATGGATAACGGGCAGATCATGGAGGCGGGCGTGCAGGCCTACACGGGTCGCTACACCTCCTACCTGGCCCCGATCACGACGAGCAGCGGCAAGGTGGTGCCGATCATCGATCCGGCCAACGGCGTGCTCGATCAGCGGGTCGGCGGCACGTTCGTCTACTACCCGCAGCCGTTCGGAATCACGACCGAATGGTTCGTCGGCGACGGTCCGCAGTTGACCGATCTCGACCAGCCGCAGCCGGTGATCAAGAGCGCGTCGCTCAACGGTGGCTACGTCTTGCTCAACTACAAGATCGACAGCGACAAATGGGGCGTTTGGTTCCCGTTTTTCCGGTGGCAGCAGTATCGCGGCGGCTATCTGTGGGAGCGGAATTCGCCCGACACGTTCCTCAACGAGTTTGATCTGGGCTTTGAGTGGCAGATTCAGCCGCAGATGGAGTTCACGATGGAGTATGACTTCGTGAATCGCACCAACACGGGCTCGAACGCCCGGATCATCGACGACAACTACGCCCAGTTTCGCGGCGACCTGCTGCGGTTTCAGTTCCAGGTCAATTACTGACCCTCATGTGGGGCAGGCTTCAGCCTGCCAATGTTTGGGGGCCCGCCTGGGAAGCTGTCCTATCCTCTGACCGGCCGTGCCGCATTACAGGCAGGTTGAAATGCTGCCTCGGGCGTCGTCACGAAGCCTTCAACCGCCGAACAGCCAGCACTTCGTCGGCCGCTAAAGGCTCGACGTGCGATTCGGGCACCGTGACGGTGGCGATTGAATCCCCGATGGCGTTAAAGACCTCGAGAACGCACCCCCGCTCGCCGCCAGCGGGGTGCGGCACAAAATCAACGAGATGCGCAATATCGCCGGCTTGGAGCCAGTGCCCCTCGACATTCCGTCGCAGGGCTACCTGCTGAAAATGCTCAGAATCCATGATCGCTCATCCATGCCAGGGTTTGAGGGTAACGAAGTGAAAAGATCCGTTGACACGCCACTGCAGCCAGATGGCAACGATTTCAACGTCACGACGAGGCCCTTTCAAAACGCCCTCGACGCGCCAAAAAGTGCCGTAGGTGTTTATGCCATCTTGGATGGCGGGAGTGCGCGAGGCAAGTTCCCGGATGGCGTCCCGTAATTCGTTAGGCCTCGCGACAGAAAAACCTGCCTTGGCCAAAAACCTTGACTTGTCACCCACTGGCCTCCATACGAGCAAATACCGAGCAATCTTGTCATCTGCAATCGTGGCGTCCGGCGGAATCAGCATG
>CAZONY010000035.1:0-13323 GCA_964581215.1 uncultured Chitinophagaceae bacterium
CACCGCCGGGAGGCAACGATTTCGTCGATGTGCGGGACGTGGCCGCCGGGATCCTTGCTGCCATGCAGCGCGGGACGACCGGCCGCCGCTACATCCTGGGCGGGCACCCACTTTCCTATCTCGATGCCTGGCGGGTCTTCGCCCGTGTGGGCGGCCGGATGCCTCCCCTGTGCAAGGCGGGGCCGATCATGCTTCGCGTGGCGGGATTCGCCGGCGACGTCGCGACGCTGGTCACCCGTCGCGAGTTGTCGGTCAATTCGGCCGCAGTCAGGATGTCGATGTTGCGACACCACTTCTCGCGGGCGCGGGCCGAACGCGAACTCGGCTACACCTGCCGCCCCTTCGAGGAGGCCGTGCAGGATGCCTGGGCCTGGTTCGTGGGACACGGCTACGTGAAGACCATTCCCGGGCGTACCGTGCTCGCGCGGTGAGGTACACTGCCTCGATGCCACACATTCTCGTCGTCGAGGACGAGCAGCATCTCGCCATCGGCATCAAGTTCAACCTGGAGTCGGAGGGGTATCGCGTCACGGTGGTGGGCGACGGGCAGACGGCCCTCGCCGCGCTGGAACAGGCAACCCCGCCGATCGACCTCGTCGTGCTCGACCTGATGCTTCCCGGCATGAGCGGCTATGCCGTCTGCGAGGGACTCCGCGCCCGCGGCAGCGACGTGCCCGTCGTGATGCTCACGGCGCGGACGCTCGTCGAGGATCGGATCCGTGGGTTCGACGCGGGCACCGACGTCTACCTGCACAAACCGTTCGATCTCGAGGAACTGCTCTCGGTGATCCGTAACCTCCTCGGACGCCGCAGCAGGGCCGACAGGGGGGCGCCCGCCGACGCGGTCGGCTCCCGGGGAAACACCGTCCGGTTCGGCACCGCCGAAGTGAATTTCGACACGTGGGAGGCCTCGGCCGGAGGGAAGCCGGTGCGTCTCACCAGCCTGGAGATGAAACTGCTTCGCTACCTGGTGGAGCACGAGGGGGTCGTCGTGTCCCGCGAGGAGCTGCTGCGGAACGTGTGGGGCCTGACACGGGCGCCGGCGACTCGCACGATCGACACGTTCATGCTCAATCTGCGGAAGTCGTTCGAGGAGGATCCCTCCGCCCCCAAACACTTCCTCTCGATCCGGGGCACGGGCTACCGGTTCGTCAAGTGATTCCACCCAGCAACGCCGCCGCGGCGCGGCCTGGGTCGGGCTGCTTGAGCAGCGACTCGCCCACGAGCATCGCCCCGATCCCCGCGGCCTCGAGTCGCTCGACGTCGGCCCGCGTCCGGATGCCGCTCTCGGCCACGAGCACGACATCGTCGGGCACCTGTTCCCGAAGCCGCAGCGCGTGAGCGAGATCGGTCGTCATCGTCTTCAGATTCCGGTTGTTGACGCCCACGAGCGTGGCGCCCAGGTCGAGCACCCGCGGCAGGTTCTCCTCGTCGTGGAGTTCCACCAAGGGCGTCATGCCAAGATCGAGGATGTCGCGATAGAGGCTCCGCAGATGGCAGTCATCGAGGCACTCGGCGATCAGGAGCACGGCATCGGCCCCATGGGCCCGCGCCTCGAGCACCTGATAGCGGTCGATGATGAACTCCTTCCGCAGCACGGGCAGCGGCACGGCGAGGCGGGCCGACTCGAGATCGACGAGGCTGCCGCCGAAATCCCAGCCATCGGTGAGTACCGACAGGGCCGCGGCCCCGGCCGCCGCATATCCGCCCACGATCTCCTCCACCGTCGCCCCCGGCCGGATCTCCCCCGCCGACGGGCTCTTCCGCTTGAACTCGGCGATCAGCCGCATCGCACCGGGAAGGGACACAGCGGCGAAAAAATCCCGAACCGGCGGCGCGACCGCCAGGCGGCCCTCGAGCGCCGCCGTCGGCACCCGCTCGCGCTGGAGGGCCACCTCCTTCCGCTTCCGCTCGACGATCTTCTCGAGGATCGAGATCATGCGCAAAGTTATAGCAACGCGAGAAGTCGTCGCGCCACCACGCCTGGCCCGGCTTCGGGCTGCCCGTACCCCGTCGCCGGACGTTCGCTCAGGCCATCCTGGCCTTCACTCACTCGGATGCTGACTTCGCTTCGGCATCCTGCCGACGCTTGCCATCATACGCCGGCTTTCGGGATACGGGCAGCCCGAAGCCTCGTCGAGTGTGGACCGCGTCGCTGGAGGCGACGCCCCCTTCCGGCCGGAGGCCGGCAAGCAAGCCGAGGCCAGGATGGCGAGGCTTGCGTAAAGCTAGTGCCGGAAGTGGCGGCGCGCCGTGAACACCATCGGGATGCCCGCGGCGTTGGCCGCCGCGATCACCTCGGCATCGCGCTTCGAGCCGCCGGGCTGCACGATCGCCGCGATGCCGGCCTGGTGGATCAGTTCGATCGAGTCGGGAAACGGAAAGAAGGCGTCGGAGGCGAGCACCGCCCCGCGGGCCCGCTCGCCCGCCTTCTCCAGGGCGATCCGCACGGAATCGACGCGGCTCGTCTGGCCGATGCCCGCGCCCACGAGGCTCGTTCCCCGGCAGACGCAGATCGCGTTGCTCGTCAGCCGGCGGACGATCGTGAAGGCGAAATCGAGGGCCGGGGTGAGTTCGGCTGACGGCGTCCCCCGGGTAACCACGCTCCACGAAGCCGGGTCGTCGGGCGTGTCGTCGGGCCGCTGGGCGAGCAGTCCGCCGGCGACGCTGCGGAGTTCGAGCCCGGCGGTGGCATCCCAGGGGTTGCCCGGCGGCACCTCCACCATCCGGACGCTGGCCTTCCAGGTGGGCCTGGTCGTGAGCAATTCGACGGCCGCCGGCTCGAAGGCCGGCGCGGCGATCACCTCCACGAACAGGCCGGGCGTGAGCAGCACCTCCGCCGCAGCCCGATCGAAGGTGCGGTTGACCGCCACGATGGAGCCGAAGGCGCTCGTGGGATCAGCCGCCATCGCCGCCGCCAGCGCCGCCGCGACCGAGGCATCGGCGGCCGCACCGCAGGGGTTGGTGTGCTTGACGACGACGGCCGCCGGCTCCTCGACGAGCCCGGCCAGCCGGACGGCGGCATCCAGATCGAGCAGGTTGTTGTAGGAAAGCTCCTTTCCACAGAGCTGGCGCAGCCCCGCGAGGCCGAGGTGGGTGCCCCGGGGGGCGTACAGCACGGCCGCCTGGTGCGGGTTTTCGCCGTAGCGCAGCGGCAGCCGCCGCTCGAGGTCGAGCCCAAACCGGGCCGGTAACGGCGGCTCGTGATCGGCCTGCGATACGGGGGCGGCGCCGGCGGCCACGAGCCCCGCATGGCGGGCCATCCACCGGGCGATCACGGTGTCGTAGCGGGCGGTGTGTTCGAAGGCCCGCGCCGCGAGGAGCCGGCGCTCGACCTGCGTGGTGCCCCCGCGGGCGACCGCGGCGAGGAACTCGTCGTATTGGTCGGGGTGCGTCACCACCGCCGAGAAGGCGTGGTTCTTCGCGGCGGCCCGCACGAGGCTCGGCCCGCCGATGTCGATCAGTTCGATCGCTTCCGGCGGCGTGCAGTCCGGCCTGGCGATCACGCTCTCGAAGGCATAGAGATTCACAATCACGGCGTCGAACCGCTCGATGCCGTGATCCGCGAGCACCTGGAGGTCGTCCGGGCGATCACCGCGGGCGAGAATGCCGGCGAAGACGTTCGGGTGCAGCGTCTTGACCCGGCCGTCGAGCACCTCCGGGAAACCGGTGATGGTGGAGACATCCTCGACCTCGAGGCCATGGGCGGCCAGGGCCGAGGCGGTGCCGCCCGTGCTCACCACCCGCACGCCGGCGGCCTTGAGGCCTTTGGCGAGGCGATCGAGGCCGGTCTTGTCGAAGACGCTCACCAGCACCCGGCGCACGGGCACGACATCGACGGAAGGGGCGACGGCGTGGCCGCCGTGCGGGCTTGCGTGTGCGTTGTTCATGACCCGATTAGAACAGTCACGAGTGATTCGCAAAGACCCGCCTGCCGGCCCCGGCTCCACTCGTGAACCAGCGCCGCCGGCGGCCGGCACGCGGCATTGACACGGCTCCGCCTGGTACTGGTACCTTCCCACCCCCCCGACCCCACCCCGGAGGCGATCATGTTCATCTGCCCGGAGCTGCTCTACATCCAGATGCAGAAGACCGGTTGCACGCACATCACGAGGCTGCTCAGACGGCTCTTCCACGGACGTGAGATCGGCAAGCACGTGGCCGCCTCGCCCCGACAGATCGTGGCGACTCCGCTCCGGATCTCGTCGATCCGTAATCCATGGGCTTGGTACGTCTCGCTCTGGACGTTCGGGGTCCAGGGAGACGGCGTGCTTCACCACCGGCTCACGAACCGTTCGTTGCGGCGGCCGCTCACGGAGTGCCTGCGCCATCCCGCCCGCTTTCCCCGGCCATTTCTCACCGAGAACCGCCGCGACATCGCCGCGTGGCGCCAGGTCTATACGGACGCCAACGACGTCGATGCATTTCGCGCGTGGCTGCGGATGGTGCTCGATCCGGTCAACGCGTCCTTCCTCGGTGAGGGCTACGGCGAACTCGCCGTCACTCCACCCTGCGGGTACATGACCCACCGCTACCTGTCGCTGTGCTGTCGCTCCCCACGAGACCTCGAGCGATCCGGCCGGTTCGCGTCGTTCGCCGATCTCTCGGACTTCGAGCGGGAGCGGTGCTACATCGATTTCTTCATCCGCCAGGAGTCGCTCGAGGAGGGACTGCGCGAGGCGGTGGGCCGGGTGCGGCCGCTGACGGCGTCGGATCGATCCATCATCGACTCTGGCCAGCACACCAACACATCGCAGCGGACGCGGCCCGTGGGCGATTACTATGACGACGCTCTGCGGGCCCTCGTCGGCCAGCGCGACCGGCTGATCGTCGAGAAGTTCGGTTACCACCCGCCGGCACGCATGGCCGCCTGATCCAGCGCGAAAAGGGAGGGGGAACGCCCTCGAAAACGTCCCCTCAGCCGTCCATCGGTTGCGAAGCGGCGGCGGATCGTCGTACGCTCGACGCCGATCCCATGCAGAACCATCGAACGTGCCTTGGCATATCGCCCTTCGCGGCGGGCACGCTCATCGCCATCGGGCCGTCGCGGTGCGCGGCTGCAAAAGCCGCGCGTCCGGAAACTGTCGGAACTCCGTGAACGATCCCCCTCCGCCGCCGTCCGATGCCAGGCTGGCCCGCCGCAATGCGGCGCTCTTCGTGGCCTTCCGCATCCTGTTCAACGTGCGGTTCTACTACCCCGTTTTCATGGTGATGTTCCTCGACTTCGGCATCACGCTGGAACAGTTCGGCCTCCTCAACGCCGCCTGGGCCGCGGCGATCGTGCTGCTGGAGGTGCCCTCCGGGGCCCTCGCCGACCTCGTCGGCCGCCGCCGCCTGCTCGTGGCGTCCGCCGGACTGATGGTGGTCGAGATGCTGCTCTTGTGCCTGGTGCCGGTGCCGTCAGCCTGGGTCTTTCCCGTGCTGCTGCTCAACCGGCTCGTCAGCGGGGCCGCCGAGGCCTTCGCCTCGGGCGCCGACGAGGCCCTGGCCTACGACTCGCTCGACTCCGCCGGCCTGGCCGGCGAGTGGCCGCGGGTGCTCGAGCGACTGATGCAGGCGGGGGCCGTCGTCACGATCATCAGCATGATCGCCGGCGGCCTGCTCTACGATCCCCGTCCCATGAACGCGCTGGCCGCGGCGATCGGCCTGCCGCCGGTGCTCACGTCGGCCGACACGTTCCGGCTGCCGGTGTGGTGCACGCTCGGCTCGGCGCTCGGCGCAGTCGGGGTGACGCTCGCCATGCGGGAGCCGGCGCGGGACCCGGCGGACTCGCCACCGGGTCTGCTCGCCCCCTTTCGGGAAACACTCGCCACGGGGGCGTGGATCCTCGGGCATCCTCTCGTGCTGGTCGTGATCGTGGCGGGTGTGCTGTGCGATCAGCCGATCCGGCAGTTGCTGGTCGTCTCGAGCGAGATCTACCGACTGATCGACATCCCGGAACCGGCCTTCGGCCTGGTCGGCGCAGGATCCGCCGCCCTGAGCCTGCTGGCCGCCGGACCGATCCGCCGGCTGGCGATGCGGGCGAGTCCGGGGCGCAACTTCCTCGTCCTCGCCACCGTCACGCTCGTCGGGCTGGCGGGCACGGCCTGCTTCGTGCCGTGGTGGGGCGTGATCTTCGCGATGCTCCTCTCGCTCACGATGCGAATGGTCGTCTTCCTGCAGAGCCACTATCTCAACCAGCTCGTCGGCTCGGATCGGCGGGCGACGGTGCTGAGTTTCCGAGGTCTGGCGGTGAACGTGAGCTACGGACTGATGAGCCTCGCCTTCGCGGCCGCGGTGGCGGGCGTCGAGGCCACGGGGCTGGCGGGCGGCGGGGCCGCCGGGGAGATGCCGGCCTTTCGGTTCGTCGTCGGCCTGCTGCCGGCGGATTTCCTGGGCCTCTGCGTCCTGTTTCTCGGCTGGATCCGCCGCGCCGCTGTCAGCCTGAAGGCAGTTCCACCTCCATGACGGTGCCACGGTCGAGGAACCGGCCCCTGACGGACACCCGGCCGCGGAGCTGCCTCACGACGGACCGCACGAGAAACAGCCCCAGCCCGGTGCCCGGCTTCGATCGTTCCAATTCGCTTCCCAGCCGGACGAACCGGCGGAACACCTGCGCCCGCTGCGCGATGGGGATGCCGGGGCCGTTGTCGGCCACGCGCACCAGGATCTTGCCGTCGGCCCCACGGTGCGCCGTCACCTCGACCTGCGGATCGGGGAGGGAATACTTCACCGCATTGTCGACGAGGTTACGAAACACGATGTCGAGATCGGCCTCGCGGCCGCGGACCCGGAGGGCGGCAGCCTCGTCGCAGTCGAGGCGCACGCTCGAATCCGGGACGCCGTGCCGCTGCACGGCCGTCGCGCGGGCCCGCTCCAGCACGGGTGCCAGCGGCGTCACCGCGCTGGTGTCGGCCGGTCGCCGCTGCAGCGTCTTGGCCGCATCGAGCAGGTGATCGATGAGCGTGTCGAGGCGCTCCACGTCCTGCAGCATGAAGCGGTGGAAGTCGCCCTGCTGCTCCGGCGACACCGACCGCCGCGTGAGCGTCTGCAGGTAGAGTTTCAGCGAGGCCAACGGGCTCTTGAGTTCGTGGGTCACGCTATCGATGAAATTGCTCTGCCGCTGCGAGAGGGCGATCGCCTTCACGGTGAGAGCGAGATAGACGATCACGCCCACGAGCACGAGCACGAGCAGCGATATCCCCACGCCGAGGAGGGCGTAGTAGAAGGCGGCGTTCCGGGATCCCAGGGCCGCGGCGATGCTGACGAGCACCCAGCCCACCCCCAGGGCGATGATCGATCCGATGAGCACCACGCCCAGGAGGATCGGCCAGCCGAGCGAGCGACGGGGTTCCACAGGAGGCTCCGCGGAAGCGGGAAAGCGATGCAGTATGCTACCGCGGTTCCGTAGCGTCTCGCCCCCCCTCTCCCGCGCATGCCCCCTGCCCCGCTCACGATCAGCGTCGGCTCGGTCACGGTCACGTTCACATGGACCGGCGACCGTTGGTCGCACGAGGTGGTGATCCGTGACCTGGGCACCTGGCGTTCCGTCGAGGGGGCCTGCCTTGGCACCGGCGACGACCGCTGGCCGGACTCCCCGGTACTCGTCGAGCTGGCGCCGCTGGCAACACCCCGGGGACGGGCGATTCTCGGCGTGGGCAAGGCCGGCCGATCGCACTTCTCGGCGAGTGTCGGCCCCGACCCCGATCATCCGGGCCAGGTGCGGTTCGAGGTCGCCTGCCGCCTCGCGGAGCCGCCCGTCTGGCTGGGCTCGACCTACGCCTCGGCGGGCGGAAGCGTGACCATCAGGCCGGAGGCCCCCGCCCCGACGGAACTGCCCGCCACCGTCCAGTGGGCCTATTCTTTCGGAGAGGGCGGGCCGGCGCCTTGCGAACACCCGGGGAATCGATCAGATTCGTGAGGTTTCCGGAGCGGATCGCCGCCCGGGTTTTCGTTTCTGCGCGTGGACTCTTCCCATGTTCGACGTCATCGAACGGCTAAAGTCGGAGTGGACCGACAAATACGTCGTGATCGATTCGCCCGCGCCGGAGTTGGCCCGTTTCGCCAAGGCCACCGGCCTGGTGAAGACCGTCAACATGAACGGCCGCTGCCTGGTTGAATTCGACCAATTCAACAATATCGGCTGGTATGACATCGACCCTACGGCACTGAAGGTCGTGCCCAAGCCGCTGCCCAAGCCGGCCGAAGCAAAGCCGGCCAAGGCGGCCGCTGCTCCCAAGGCGGAAGCCAAGCCAGCCGCCAAGGCAGCCGCGGCCAAGCCCGCTGGCCGTCCTTCCACGGCCGACATCCTCGCCGCCGCCCGTAGCGGGGCCGCAGCTGCTCCAGCCAAGCCGGCAGGTGGCCGCCCCTCGACCGCCGAGATCCTTGCCGCGGCCCGCGGCCGCTCGCCGGCGGCACAGGCTCCGGCCCCGGCTGCGGAGGCCCCCGTGGCCGAACCGACGCCGCCCGCCGCGGAACCCGTTGCGCCGGCGAAGGCGGCGCCCAAGGCCGCCGGAGGATCGTTGCCGACCACGACCGCCGAGAAGATCGCCTGGTGCCGGGCTCACGACGCCAAGGGGTGATCGCCGACTTTGTTCAGGAGGAACGCCGATGCTGCGAACGACCGCGGTCCTGTCCGCCCTGCTGTGCCTCACCGGCTGCGGCCGCCTCGCGAGCCATCCGATCGTGACGGCCGCCAAGGATGAGGTTTCGAAGAACCCACGGGTCGCCGATGTTCTCGGTGGATCGGTCCAATTCAGTCCGACGGTGACGGGCCGGGCCAACGAAACCGACGGCATTGCGGCGATGCAGTTCGAGGCCAAAGGGTCCAAGGCCGTGGGCACGGTGGTGGTCGAAGGCAAGAAATTGGGCAAGGAGTGGGGGGTCACGCTCCTGGAGGTGCGGCCCGCTGGCAATGCCACCACCCTCTCGCTCACGGCCGACGTGGCCGACCGGATGGGCATCGACACGCCGAAGTTCGACCCCTCGGCCAAGCCGACCACGTCATCCGCAGCCCCCCCGCCGGGCGAGATCGAGATCACGATCCCGGACGGCGGCCCCGCCGGTTGACGAGCCGTGAGGCCGGCCTTGCCACCGCGCCCCGCGGCGGACATCGGGCGAGAAACGGCGGGGATTTTCTGCGGCAAAAATCTTCCGCGAAAATGTTTGACTCGGGTGAGTCGGGGTCCATAATGCCCTACGTCTTCTCGATCGGCTCCCGCTGCGGCATCCGCCGCTCCCATCCGCGGGGATCGCGTCGACCGCTTCGCCTTCGGTGACCGTCACCCGCCGGTCGCCTCCCCCGGCGAAGCGTCGTGTTGTCGGAAAACAGCCCCGGGACGCCGGATCGGCCGGTCCTCCTGTCGGGTCCAGGACTCCACGTTTCCAGAAAGGATTTTTCCCCTCCGATGGCCCGGATTCGCAACGTTTTTGAGATCATCGAGCTCTACGGCCACGACGAAAACTTCGAGCCGCAGACCACGCCGGAATTCGTCCCCACCCACGCCCCGGCCGGCTCCAAGCAAAAGATCGACATTCTCGCCGAGCGCATTCAGCGCGGCATGCCCTTGTGGCATCCTGAGGACACCACCGATTCGACCGCCGGCGTGCTGGCGGGCGCCAGCCAAGCTTGATCGTCCCCTCGTCGAGGTGCGACGACCCGATCACCGCCCTCCGCGGCCCCGCCCGCGGAGGGCGGTTTCGATTTCACGCCGTGCCGTGTCGGCCTTCAGCTTCTGCCGCTTGTCGTGATCCTTGCGACCACGGCCGATCCCCATCAGCACTTTCACGCGGCCGTTCTTGAAGTACATCTTCAGGGGCACCAGGGTCAGACCCTTCTCGAATGCTTGAGCGGCGAACTTGCGGATTTCGCGGCGGTGCATCAGCAGCTTCCGCTGCCGCTTCGGCTTGTGATTGAGCTGGTTGGCCTTCTCATACTCGGGGATGTCGCAGCCCAGCAGCCACACCTCGTCACCTTCCACCCGCCCATAGCCCTCGTCCAGCGACATCCGCCCGGCCCGCAGGCTCTTCACCTCGCTGCCGACCAGGGCGATGCCGCACTCGAGCGTGTCGAGAATCTCGTAGTCGTGCCTGGCCTTGCGGTTCTCGGCGACGACCCGCTCGCCCGCCGTGTCATCGGCTTTCCGTTTGCCGG
This sequence comes from uncultured Chitinophagaceae bacterium, assembly GCA_964581215.1. Classification (GTDB taxonomy): domain Bacteria; phylum Planctomycetota; class Planctomycetia; order Pirellulales; family UBA1268; genus CACORA01. The sequence continues at coordinate 10,133 of CAZONY010000035.1, forward strand.
GGGGGGCCGCCTTCTGGCGAGGGGGGGGTGGGGTGGGCTTGGGAGCGGCCATGGATTCGACGGGGGCGATGGGCGATGCGATCTGGAACAGACTACATTGTAGGATTGTAGGGTTCGGCTCGGCCGCCGTGCCCGCCCAGTCTCTCTCCCGTCTTCTGAAGCGACCATGCCATCACCACGGATCCTCTCCCTGATCCTGGTCTTTGCCACCGCTTCCGCCGGGCTGGCCGTCGCGACCGAGCCCACGCCCGGATTCCTGCCCGGGGACGCCCGCCCCACGGGGGACGGCCCCGCGATCCGTGTGCCGGGGGGATGGATGGTGTCCTACGACGAAACGATCCCCGGCACCGACATCGTCTTCACGATGGTCCCCGTGCCGGGCGGCTCGTTTCGCATGGGGAGCCCGGCCGATGAGGCCGGACGGAACCCGGACGAAGGCCCCGTGTTCGAGGTGAACCTCGCGCCGTTCTGGATGGGCCGCTGCGAGGTGACCTGGGACGAATACAAGGCGTACATGGCCGCGTGCGACCTCATCCGATCGCTCCAGGCGGCAAAGCTGCGTGTCGTCACCGAGGAGACGCAGGCCGACGCCATCACAGCCCCGTCGATGCTCTACGAACCGAGCTTCACGTTCGGCAAGGGGGAGGATCCGCTGCAGCCGGCCGTAACGATGTCGCAGTTCGCCGCGCGTCAGTACACCGGATGGTTGAGCGGCCTCACCGGCCGCTTCTATCGCCTGCCGACCGAGGCCGAATGGGAATACGCCTGCCGCGCAGGCACGGCCACGCCCTGGTCGAGCGGAGAGACATCGGACACGCTCGGCGACGTGGCATGGTTCGCCGCCAACGCCGACGATACGACCCATCCCGTCGGGAATAAGAAGCCCAACGCCTGGGGCCTGCACGACATGCACGGCAACGTGTCCGAGTGGGTGCTCGACGAACTCGTCGCGGACGGTTACGCCCGACAGGCCGCCCTCTCCCCGCCGGTGGCAGGGCAGGAGGCGATCGAGTGGCCCCAGAATCTCTCCCCGCGGGTCGTCCGCGGAGGCGCCTACTACGACGAGCCTGAGGAGTGCCGCAGCGCCGCCCGCCGCGGATCGGAGGATGAAGACTGGAAGGCCAGCGACCCAAACTTCCCGTTGAGCCCATGGTGGTACACCGAAGAGCCGGCCCGGGGCGTCGGCATGCGGGTGGTGCGGCCGCTCGAGCCCCCGGAGGCCCCCGATCGGCGGCGCTGGTGGGACGCCGACCTCGAAAGCATCCGCGACGACGTGGAGCATCGGCTGAAAAAAGGCAAGGGGGCACGGGCCGTGATCGATCCAAAGCTGCCCGACGACGCGAAGGCGGCGGGACTAGCCAACTGAGGGGAGCCCTGTCATGCCAACGCTGCTCGCGGCCGTCGTGCTCGTCGCCGCCCTGCTCCAATCGTCATGCGCGGCCGACTGGCCAGATTGGCGGGGGCCTGATCAGGATCGCCACTACGAGGGCCCGACGCTCGTCACCTCGTTCGATCCCGAGCGGGGCACCAACGTGCTGTGGAAAAACGACGAGGCCGGCGGCATCTCCACGCCGGTGCTCATGGGAGGCCGCCTGTTCACGCTCGTGCGGCACAAGCCGGGCACGCCGGAGGAGGCGGAGAAGGTGCTTTGTCTCGATGCGGCGACCGGCACGAAGCTCTGGGAGAACGTGTTCAACGTCTACCTCTCCGACGTGCCGGCCGAGCGGGTCGGCTGGTCGGCAGTCGTTGCCGATCCGGGCAGCGGCACGGTGTTCGCCCATGGCGTATGCGGCGTCTTCACGGCCATCGACGCCGCCACAGGAGCGACGAAGTGGCAGCGGTCGCTGCACGAGGAGTTCGGTTTTCTCTCCACCTACGGCGGCCGGACGAACATCCCGGTGGTATTCGAGGATCTCGTGATCGCCAGCGCGGTCGTGACCGGCTGGGGCGACACGGCTCGGCCGGCGCACCGCTTTCTCGGCATGGACAAGGCCACGGGGCAGGTCCGGTGGATGAACGGCACAAAGGAACTGCCGGAAGACACGACCTACAGCACGCCCTCGCTGGCCGACTTCGGCGGCACGGCGGCGCTGGTCTTCGGCTCCAGCGACGGCAGCGTGTGGAACTTCCAGCCCCGCACCGGCAAGGTGGCCTCCTTCTTCAAGCTTTCGCGCCGGGGCATCAACACCGCGCCCCTGGTTGATGGCGACACCGTCTTCATTTCGCAGTCGGAGGAAAACCTCGACAACACGTCGATGGGATCGGCCACCGCGTTCACGGCGACGGGCGCCGGCGACATCACCGCCACGGCCACGATCTGGCAGAAAAAAGGCGTCATGGACGGCCGGTCGATGCCCGTCGTGCTCGGCGACCGCGTCTATTTCGTCGATGACGGCGCGAAGGTCTACGCGTTCCATCGGCAGACGGGCGCGCCGATCGGCCGCCCCCAGAAACTGCTGGGCACGATCGTGCGGGGCAGCCCGCTCGTGGCCGACGGGAAACTCTTCGTGTGCTCCACGAGCGGCTGGCACGTGCTCGAGCCGACGGCCGAGGGCGTGAAGTTCGTGAGTCGCCTGCGGCTCGACGAGGAAGACGAAGTGACGGCATCGCCGGTCGCGGCCGATGGGCTCCTCTATCTGACGACCGCCGCCCGGCTCTACTGCCTCGGTGCGAAGGCCGCCGGGAGAGCCGACGGCCGGACAGCGTCGAGAGCGGACGCCGTGTCGGCGGCGACGAAGGGCCCTGCGGGCGAGCCGGCGTGGGTGCAGATCGTGCCCGCCGAGATGCAGATCGCCGCCGGGGCGACGCTGCCGTTGAAGGTGCGCCTCTTCGACGCCGCCGGCCGGTTCGTGAAGGAGTCGCCGTCCGAGTTCTCCGCCACCGCCGGCGCGGTCGCGAGCGACGGCACCTACACGGCCCCGGCCGACACGCATGCCGCCACGATCGTGACCGCGAAGGTGGGCGGCCTCGAGGGGCGGGCCCGCATTCGCTCGATGCCGCCATTGCCGTGGCGATTCACCTTCGACGAGATTCCGCTCGCTGCCGATCCGAAGACGGGCGTCGTGAAGGGAGAACCGCCGTTGCCCTGGATCGGCATGCGCTACCGCCATGTCGTCCGCGAGGTGGACGGATCGAAGTGCCTCGTGAAGGTGACGACGATCCCCAAGGGCACGCGCAGCCAGGGCTGGATC
>CAZONY010000036.1:0-13068 GCA_964581215.1 uncultured Chitinophagaceae bacterium
CATGTCATGAAGGCCCCAAGGATTGGGCTTCTTTGCGCCCACCGGATGCGACTCGTTGGCCGCGTTGCCGCGGAACCAGCCGTAGTCTTCCAGGAGGCTTTCGTCGTTTCCGAATGAAAACGTCGTCGTCGTGCCGGCGCGGCAGGCGTATTCCCATTCGGCCTCAGTCGGCAGGCGATACACCCTGCCAGCATCCCGTTCCTCAGGAAGGGTCGTCAGCATCCAGCAAAACTTCATCGCATCGTCCCACGACACGCTGCTCACAGGCAGATCGTCGTCCTTCGAGCGTCCCGGCACCTTCCTCATCACGTTCTTCCATTCGGCGTTCGTCACCTCGCAGACGCCGAGATAGAAGGGCTTCGTGATCGTGACCACGTACGGCGACCCGTCGGCGTCGTCATCTCCCATGGAAAACGTGCCCGCCGGGATAAGCCGGAGCTTCATGCCGATCGAGTTCGTGATCGTTTCCAAGAACTTAGGCCGCGGAGGATCGGCAGCCGGCTTGCTCTCTGCGGCCTTCGCGGTCTGCGCGGCCTGGGCCAGTGCTTCACTCAAGCGGCGGTTCTCGGCAGTCAGGGCGTCGCGGGCGCTCGCATCCTGCGTACCGCGCTGCTGAAGGACATCGATCTGGCCCTTGGCCGCGTCGAGAGCGGTCTTCGCCGCGTCGAGTTCACCCCGCAACCCGTCCACCACCGCCGCGTGCCGTTGCGTCAACTGCTCCAGTTGAGCCTGGACGGACTTTTTCACGACTGCGATCTCATCGACCGCGGACTGCTGCTCCGGAGGTGCTTTTGCCGGCCGCAGGGACTTCGTCGCGACATGACCGATCGCCATGCCGGCGATGATCGCGGCAACCACCGCCCCCCAGTGCATCCCGGGCCATGCCCATGGGCCGCCGGAAGCGCCGCCGGTTCGTGACCGACCCCTGGCGTGGCCGGCAACCGATTCTTCCGCCACGAACACGATCTCGTCGGCCAGGGTCGCCGAGGATCGATCCTCACCGGCCAGCCAAAGGCTGCCGAGATCCTCCGCGACGGCGATCGACGATCGACACCGTGGACAGGTGCCCCGCTTGCCGGCCGTGGTCATCGGCACCCGAAGGATGGCCCGACAGCGGGGGCACAGCAGCCGCGCCCGGGAGGTGTCGATTTTCAGGGGCGGGGCCCCGGCGAGCACGGCGTCCGCAAATTCGCCGCAGGTCGGGAACCGCTCCGCTCGATCTTTGGCGAGCGCCCGGTGCACGGCCTCGGCCAGGTGTCGCGGCACGTCCGGACACAACTCGCGGAGCGAGGGCGGGGCCTTCGACGCATGCTCGACGATGATGTGGGCGGCCTCGCCCCGGAACGGCTTGCGGCCGGCGAGCATCTCGTAGACCGTCACCGCCAGGGCGTACTGGTCGACGCGGCCATCCGGCAGCGCCCCGGGCTTCAGGAGTTCCGGGGCCATGTATTCGGGTGTTCCCACCATCGCGCGGGCGCCGGTGAGGGTCTGGTCACGATCCAGGCCCGCGGTCTCTTCAACGACCTTCACGAGCCCGAAATCCCCGAGGAAGGGCTTGAGGAATCCGTCCAAGAAGATGTTGCCTGGCTTCACATCGCGATGGAGAACGCCGCTGGAGTGGATGAAATCGAGAGCGCTGGCGATGCCGGGAAGCCAAAAGTGGAGCGTCGAGGGCGAGAGGGCCGTCGGCTCGCCAAGCTCGTCCTTGCCCCGATACTCGGCCAGGGAGCCACCGGACAGAAATCGCATCGCCACGAAAGGGCATCCATCTTCCTCGCCATGGTCGGTGATCGGCACGATGTGCTCGTGCGACAGCACGAGCATGGCCCGCACCTCCCGCATGAATCGGTCCTTGATTTCCGCCGCGTTCCGGACGTCGGTGCGGGGCATTTTGATGACGACCGGCACGCCCTGGCTGACATCCCAGGCGCGATACGTCACGCCCATGCCGCCCATCCCGAGCCGGGCGACCAGGCGGTAGCGGCCCTGGATCGTCCGCGCGGTCACGTCGTCCGGAAGTGGCACGTAGAGCGCCGTGGGAGCCTCGGTCTGGACAGGAACGACCCGCGTCGGATCGGTCGGATCGTAGGGGGTCAAGGCGTGCGTGCTCCAGGTGCGCTCGTGCGGATCCCTGCGATCCGGCATCCAGGGTCGCACAGGCCGGAGAAGAATCGTTCGTTCGTGAAGGATAGGACGAGCCGCGACACTTCCGCAACCGGCGGGCAGGCGACTGCGCAAACGGCTTCCTGAACCGATGCGCGGCTTGAAGGCGACAGAGCCTGCTTCTACGATCGACCAGAGCGTTGGTGGAGAACGCCTTGAGTGCTTTGGTTCCGGAGTCGCGGGGCGATGTCATGACAGCGAACGCCGACGGGTTGTCTGCGGTGCATCTCGCCGAGCTCTGGCAGCTCGCCAGGCAGCTCCAGCGGTGCGACTCGGTGCGCGAGGCCGAGGCACTCGCCCTCGACGCCATGAACCGAAGCGATCGATCCACCGCGATGGAGCGGGCCATCGCCGACACGGTTGGTCCGGCGTTGGAGAGCCTCCGCGAGCGGCAGCGGCTGCGCAGCCTGGCCATCCGCGACCCACTCACCGGCCTCTTGAACCGCAGCTTCATGGAGGAGGAACTGATCCGCTTGGTCCATCACATGGCGCGTCTGAGCCGACCGATGGCCGTGGTGATGCTCGACCTCGACTCCTTCCGAGACCACAACTCCGACCACGGCCATCGCGCGGGTGACCTGGTCCTCCAGTCCATGGCAACGCTGTTTCAAGGATTTCGCCGGGGGAGTGACGTGGCGTGCCGCTACGGCGGCGACGAGTTCGTGCTCATCATGCCCGAGGCCAAGGCCGTGCATGCCGCAGCCCGGATCGATCCCCTGCGCCGCCGCCTGGCTGAAACCACGTTCCCCCACGAGCGACGGCCCGTGACTCCCGTCACCCTCTCGGCCGGGGTGGCGGAGTTTCCCAGGCACGGCACGACTTCCGTCGCCCTCTTGGAAGCCGCCGATGCCGCGCTCTACCGGGCCAAGCAGGCCGGCCGAAATCGAATCTGCCATGCCTCGGCGGCGGGCGACGACACGGCCCGCGGAGATACCGCGCCATGACACCGACGCACTCGGCCCGTGTCGCCGCGTTCCTGCTCACCGTGGTGGCGGTCGGGGGGCCAGCCTGCGGCGATGATTGGCCGGCCTTCCTGGGCCCGCATGGCTCCGGCGTCTCGGATGAGCAAGGTCTCCGCGCGACGTGGCCTGCCGACGGGCCACCGGTGCTCTGGAAAAAAACCGTCGGCGCGGGCTATGCGGCACCGGCGGTCCGCGGCGACCGCCTCGTCTTCTTTCACCGCCAAGGGGACGAGGAGGTGGTCGAGTGCCTGGCCGTGGAAACCGGCGCGACGCGCTGGAGGCATGCCGGTCCGACGCAGTTCGCCGATCCCTACGGCTACAACGGCGGGCCCCGCGCGGCCCCCGTCCTCACGGCTGACCGCTGCTTCACGTTCGGCGCCGAAGGCCGCCTCACCTGCCTCGACCTCACCAGCGGTGCGGTGGTCTGGCAGCGGGACACGGCCCGTGAGTTCGCCGTACCGCCGGCCTTCTTCGGGGTGGGCTCGACGCCGCTGGTCGATGGGGAGCGGCTCATCGTCATGGTGGGAGCCCATCCGCGGGCCGGCGTGGTCGCCTTCGACACCGCCACCGGCCGGACGCTCTGGCAGGCCGTCGGCCCCGACGACGTTCCCGCCGCCCCCATCCGGATCCAGCGGGACCGCCCCCCGGAAAAACTCGCCAGCTACGCCTCCCCCGCGATCGCCACCATTCATGGCCAGCGCCACCTGCTGTGCTTCATGCGGTCGGGCCTGGTGTCGCTCGACCCCGCGACGGGAGAGAAGCGGTTCGCCGTCTGGTTTCGGTCGTCGTTGCACGACTCGGTCAACGCGGCCCAGCCGGTGGTCATCGGAGACCGGATTTTTCTTTCGGCCGCCTACGATACCGGCGCCGTGATGCTCGCGGTCGCCCCCGATGGGCGCGGGACGACGGTCGCCTGGCAGGACGAGTCGGCCATGCAAAACCACTGGTCCACGACGATCGCCCGGGAGGGCTTTCTCTATGGCTTCAGCGGCCGCCACGAGCAGGGCTCCGACTTCCGCTGCGTGCGGGCCGCCGATGGCGCGGTGCTGTGGCGCACACCGGACGAGGCCCGCCGATCCCACGGGGCGTTCTACGGCCGCGGTTCGGCGATCCATGCCGACGGCCGGTTCATCGTGATGGGCGAACGGGGCACGCTCGCCCTCGTCGCAGCCTCACCGGACGGCTTCCGGGAAATCAGCCGCGTGGAGCTTCCCGAACTCGGCCATCCGTGCTGGACGGCACCGGTGCTTTCCAACCGACGGCTCTTCCTCACGGGCTGCCGGCAGAAAGACGAACCGACCGGAGCCCGTGAGGAATACCACCTCGTCTGCCTCGATCTTTCCGCCGGGTGAGACCGGTCGCCCGTCACACGCGTTACGAGAAACAGACCGACATGGTGCGCCCCAGGTTTCGCATTCCCCCGCCGCCCCGCGGCCTGCCGCGCCACCTCCGGCCCTGGTACATCGGGCTGGCCGCCATCGCCTCGGCCGTGGCGGCGACCCTCTCGAGCTGTCCGCGGCACGATGCGGCCGGGCGACCCCTGTGGCGCGTGGAGACGGTGCACGATGCCGATACGGTCACATGCCTCGACGAGCAGGGGCGGCCCGTCAAGATTCGCCTCCAGGGCATCGACGCCCCGGAGTTCGACCAGCCCCATGGCCGGTCCGCCCGAGATGCCCTCGCATCCACGATTTCCGGCCGACACGTCCGCGTGGAGGGCACGGCCCACGATCAGCACGGCCGACTGCTTGGTACGCTCTTCCTCGAGAACCGGAATGTGAACCGGGAACTCGTCGCCGCGGGGCATGCCTGGGTGTTCGACGGCTTTGCACCGGACCCCGACCTGATCACGGCCGAGGAGGAGGCCCGGGCCACCCGGCGGGGACTGTGGGCCGACGACCGCCCGGTCAACCCGTCGCAATGGCGGCAGGATCATCCGCGCGGGCGGTGATGCGGCCGGGCCGGGGCAGGCACTTTCGGCGGGTACGGTCGTGGTTTAGGGTGCAGGGATGAGCGGCGTGCGGGAAATCGTCATCACGGGCGTGGGCGTCGTCAGCCCGATCGGCATCGGCGGAGAGGCCTTCTGGCAGTCGCTCGTCTCGGGCACCAGCGGCATCCGGCCGGTCGACCTGTTCGATGCCAGTTCGCTCAAGGTGCGTTTCGGCGGTCAGATTCCCGACTTCGATCCCAAGCTCTTCGTGCGGCCTCGCAAGAGCCTGAAGGTCATGAGCCGGGAAATCCAGCTCGGCTTCGCCGCCGCCGATCTGGCCATGCAGGATGCCGGCATCGCCGCGGGAAACCTCGACCCGGAACGCTTCGGCGTGGCCTTCGGCAACGACATGATCTATGCCGACCTTGAGGATCTGGAGACGACCTACCGTCGGTCGCGACGGGACGGGCAGTTCGATTTCCAGGCTTGGTCCGAAGCGATCCACGAGGAGGTGCATCCCCTGTGGCTGCTCAAGCACCTGCCGAACATGACCGCCTCCCACATCGCCATCGCACATGAAGCCCGCGGGCCCAACAACTCGATCGTCCTGGGCGACGTATCGGGCCTCCTAGCCTTGGCCGAGGCAGCCAGCGTGATCGCGCGGGGATGGGCCGACGTCATGCTCGTCGGCGGCACCGGCTGCCGACTCCACCCGACGGCGCTGGTCGCCCGGGGCGACGCCTTGCTCTCGCACCGCGACGACGACTACACGAAGGCCAGCCGCCCCTTCGACCGGGATCGTGACGGGCTCGTGAACGGCGAAGGCGCTGGCACGATCGTCATCGAGTCCCGGGAACACGCGGAGCGCCGCGGCGCGACGATCCGGGGGCGGCTCTTGGCTGCCGCAGCCCGGTGCGAGGCGGCCACCCGCCGGCCGTTCACGGGCCAGGCCTTGCAGCTCGCGCTCGCGGCGGTGCGCGACGCTTCCGGCCTCCAGGCCGACGGCGTGGGGCATGTCAACGCCCACGGCGTGAGCACGATCGAGATGGACCGGGCCGAGGCGCAGGCCATCGCCGCCGTGCTCGGCGATACGCCCGTCACCGCCCCCAAGAGTTTCTTCGGCCACCTCGGCGCCGGCGGCGGCGTGGTGGAACTCATCGCCAGCATTCTCGGGCTCGAGCAGGGCCTGGTTCCGGCCACGCTCAACTATGAGACACCCGATCCGCTCTGCCCGGTGAACGTCGTCCACGGGGAGCCGCTCGCCGGCCGGCCGCCGACGGCGATCTCCGTGAACCTGTGTTCGACCGGCCAGGCCGTCGCCGTGGCCATCGCCCGCTGATCCGCTTCACGATCCCGCTGGGAGTGCACCCCATGGCACATGGCCTCGAGTCCCTCATCGCTTGCGGCACCAAGCTCTGGCTCGACTCGGTCGACCCCGATCTCGTCCGCACGAACCGGGCCCGTGGCGCGACCGGGGCCACGAGCAATCCCGTCATCATCTCCGATCTCATCAAGACCGGCCGGTTCGATCATCGGATTGCCGACCTCGTGGCCGCCGGTCACGACGACGAGACGATCGCCTGGACGCTCACCGACGAATTGGTGCGGCACGCACAGGAGGTCTTCCGTGACGTGTGGACGGCATCCCGTGGCGACGATGGCTGGGTGAGCTTCGAACTCGACCCGCTGCTCGAGGACCGAGCAAACGGTCTCGCCGACGACGACCGTGTCTCCCGATACGTCGAACTCGGCATGCGGTGGTCGGCAGGCCAGCCCAACCGGATGATCAAGGTGCCGGCCACGCCCAGCGGGATCAGGGCGCTGGAGCCCTTGGCCGCGGCGGGCGTGCCGCTGAACGTGACCCTCATCTTCACACTGCGGCAATACGAGGCGGCCCGCGACGCCGTCTGGCGCGGCGCCCGGCGGCGGACCGCGCTCGACTCGTTCAAGAGCGTGTACAGCGTGTTCGTGTCGCGGATCGACGTCTACACGGAGCAGCACGTGCCGCAGCTCTCGCCGGCGGCGCAGGGAATGCTGGCCATCGTGAACGCCAAGCGGGCCTGGGCGGCCAACCGGGATTTCTGGGCGGCCCACCCGACTCCCCTCGAACAGGAGATCGTCTTCGCCAGCACGGGCGTCAAGCAGGCAGGCGTCGATCCCTGTCGCTACGTCGCGGCACTGGCCGGCGACGACATCCAGACCAATCCGCCGGCGACCAACGAGGCGGCCGCCGCACCGGCCCGCTCCTTCACGAGGCAGGTCGACGTGATGCCGCCGGCCGAGGTGCTCGCCGAACTCGACCGGACGGTCGACATGCGGAAGCTCGAGGAGGTGCTTATGGCCGAGGGAATCGACAAGTTCGTCGCCCCGCAGCGGGCGCTGCTCGACCTCATCGCCGCGAAACGAGCCGGCTGATCCTTCCGACCGCTACAACCTGCCACCGCTGGAGGCCAGGGGGGCGGCGGTTCGATAACGAGGTCATGAGAAGGCACCACCTGCTGCTTCTTGGCCTGCTGTTGTTCTTCGCCGGCGTGCAATTCCGGATCGTGGAGTCGTTCACGCTCAGCGAGAAGTCGAGCCGGTTCGTCGCCGCGCAGGTGAGTCGAGCGGGCACGCCGCAGGCAGCCGTCTGGCAGAACGCTCCGGGCCGCAAGGTGGTGCAGCCGCCGCGATGGCTTGGGCTGGCGCTCATGTCGGTCGGCTCGATCTTCGCCCTCAAGAGCCTATCGATGCGGAAGCCATCCGGCTTCGACGCGTAGGACGGCTTTTCGAACGGCCCCAGGCACACGGCCGGAAACCCGTTATTCGCAGTATCGGGCGGGACTGCGCGGCATCGACGGTGGCTTCGGTAAGGTCGAGGTGGGCTTCGGTTCATGGACCGCGCTTCCGCCGCTGACTAGGCTGAGGGTTCTTCCGACTTCATTTACCCCGCGAGGCCCGACGATGCCGAATCCCTGGACGGGACGGGGAAACCCCTACACGCGGGCCGAGGTGCTCGAGCGGCTTCACGCCACGCTGCGCTCCGGGAAACCGATCATCGCCGCCGGTGCCGGCACCGGCATCAGCGCAAAGTTTCTCGAGAAAGGCGGCGTCGACCTGATCATTGTCTACAACTCGGGGCGTTTCCGGATGGCCGGCCACGGTTCGACCGCCGGACTCATGGCCTACGGCGACGCCAACGCCGTAGCCATGGAGATCGGCGAGTTCGAGGTGCTCCCCGTGGTCGAGGAGGTGCCCGTCATCTGCGGTGTGCATGCCTCCGACCCCCGGCGGCGGATGTGGCATTGGCTCGGCCGCGTGAAGGAGATGGGCTTCTCCGGCGTGAACAACTTCCCCACCCACTGCATCGTGGACGGGCAGTTTCGCCAGATCCTCGAAGAGACCGGGATGAGTTTTCAAAAAGAGGTCGCCATGATCGGCCTCGCCCGGCGGATGGACCTCTTCACGATCGTGTATGTCGGCACGCCCGACGAGGCACGGGCCATGGCCAGCGCCGGGGCCGACGTCGTGATCGCCCATGTCGGCACCACGATCGGCGGCTCGATCGGCGTGACCAGCGCCACCTGCTCGCTCGATGACGCGGTGGCCCGCGTGCAGGCGATCGCCCGGGCGGCGATCGACGAGCGAGGTGACGTGATCTGCCTGTCGCACGGCGGCCCGATCTGCACGCCGGCCGACGCCGCGCATGTCAACGAACGCACCGACGTGGTCGGCTTCGTCGGGGCGTCGAGCCTGGAGCGGCTCGCCTTCGAGCAGTCGCTCCCCGAACTCACGCGGCAGTTCAAAAACATTCCGCTCGGCACGCGGAAGTAACCCACTGGAAGGCGACGCATGGCCACGATCGCCGTCCTCGGCACGCTCGATACGAAGGGCCGCGAGCATGCGTTCGTCGCGGAGCGCATCCGGGCCCGCGGCCATGGCACCCTCTTGATCGATGTCGGCACCGGCGTCGAGCCCACCGCGAAGCCCGACATCCTGCGGACCGAGGTGGCGGCGGCCGCCGGACTCGATCTGGCGGCACTCGTGGCCCGCGGCGACCGCGGGGAGTGCGTGGCGGCGATGGCCAAGGCCGCGCCGCGGCTCCTCGAACGACTCGCGGCCGAGGGCACCATCCACGGCGTGATCTCGCTCGGCGGAGGTGGCGGCACGGCGATCGCATCGGCCGCCATGCGGGCCCTGCCCATCGGGTTTCCAAAAGTGCTCGTCTCGACGCTCGCCAGCGGCAACACCGCCCACTACGTCGGCACGAGTGACATCACGATGATGCCGGCCGTCGTGGATGTGCAGGGTCTCAACCGGATCTCGCGCACGATCCTCGCCCGGGCGGCGGGCGCGATCTGCGGCATGGTCGAGACCGACGTGACCGGCGGCGACGACAAGCCGCTCGTCGTGGCGAGCATGTTCGGCAATACGACGAAGTGCATCGAGGCGGCGATCCCACTCCTCGAGGAGGCCGGCTATGAGGTGCTCGTGTTTCATGCCACCGGCACCGGCGGCCGGGCCATGGAGGCGCTCATCGCCAGCGGGCTCGTGGCCGGCGTCTTCGATGTCACCACCACGGAGCTCGCCGACGAGTTGGTCGGCGGCGTGCTCTCGGCCGGCCCGGAGCGGCTCAATGCCGCCGCGCAGCATGGCGTGCCGGCGATCGTCGCACCCGGCTGCCTCGACATGGTGAATTTCGGCGAGCAGCACACGGTGCCCGAGAAGCACGCGGGGCGAACCTTCTATCGCCACAATCCGCAGGTCACGCTCATGCGAACGAGCCCCGCAGAAGCCGCCACGCTCGGCCTCATGGTGGCCGAGAAGGTGAACGCCTCCCGTGGGCCGGTGAGCGTGCTCATCCCGCGTCGTGGCATCAGCGCGATCGGCGCGCCAGGCGGCCCTTTCTATGATCAGCACGCCGACGCTGTGCTTTTTGGTGCGCTCGAAGGTGGCCTCCGGCCAGGCGTGCCCTGCCTATCGCTCGACTGCGAGATCAACGATCCGGCCTTCGCCCGCGCCTGCGTCGAGGCCCTCCTTGCCAACATGAAGCTCGGTCTGTCAGGAGATGTTCCATGCCCCAGGTGAAGCATTACGGCGTCTTTCAGTTCAAACCCGAGGTCAGCCCCACGCAGATCGAAACCTGCTTCCGCGAGATGGCGGGCATGGTGGGCAGGATTCCCGGCCTCCTCGACGTCCACCACGGGCCGTATGACAGCGGCGAGGGGATGAACGACGGCTTCACGCACGGGTTCATCATGACGTTCTCGAGCCCCCGGGCCCGCGACGAGTATCTGCCGCATCCCGAGCACGAGCGGGTGAAGGCGATCGTGGTGCCGTGCCTCGCCCGCGTGATCGTGTTCGACTTCAACATGCCCGAGTCCTGACCGCGGAGGTTTCCATGCGCACCACGCTCGTCATCCTGGCCGCGGCATTCGCGGCCGCCACGCATGCCGAGGCGCCCCGGCCGCTGTTCGACGGGAAGTCGCTCGTCGGCTGGGAGACCGTCGACAGCGACGCCCGCTGGTGGAAGGCCGCCGACGGGATGATGGTCGGCGGGTCGCTCGAGGAGCACGTGCCACACAATACGTTCTTGTCCACGAAAGAACGGTTCAAGAATTTCGAGCTCACGTTCAAGATCCGGATCCGGGGGGGCGGCGGCTTCATCAACTCCGGCATCCAGATCCGCAGCGAGCGGGTGCCGAACTCGTCTGAGATGAAGGGCTACCAGGTCGATGCGGGGCCGGGCTGGTGGGGCAAGCTCTACGACGAGTCGCGGCGCAACAAGGTCATCGGCGAGCCCCTCGACCCGCAGGCCCTGGCTGCCGCCGTCAGGAACGACGACTGGAACGACTACAGGATTCGCGCCGAGGGGCCAAGGATCCGGTCGTGGATCAACGGGGTCGCGGCCCTCGACTACCGCGAGCCCGACGCGGCCATCCCGCTCGACGGCCACATCGCCTTCCAGGTGCACGGGGGCGGCAAGGCGCTCGTCGAGGTGAAGGACGTCACCATCGAGAGCCTGCCTGCCACGCCGGCGGCCGCCAACCCCAAGGCCGGCAACGCCGCGGGATCCGTGCCGCTGTCGCCCGCCGACGAAGCGGCCGCGTTCACGCTGGCCGACGGCTTCACCGCCGAACTGGTGCTCGAGGAGAGCGACGACCCGGCCAAATCGTACGGCAAATTCGTGGCCCTGGCGTTCGACGCTCACGGCCGTCTCTGGACGACGACGGCGCTCGAGTATCCGGTCGATGCCAACGAGAACCCCGAGGCGTCGAAGCGGCTCTTTGCGGCGGGTGGCCGCGACAAGGTGCTCGTGGTGGATGATCCGTGGGCGGCGAAGCCCGGGCGGCCGCGGGTGTTTGCCGACGGGCTCGCGATCCCGCTCGGCGTGCTGCCCTATCGCGACGGCGCCTTCGTTCAGTACGGCCCCGAGATCCGCTTCTACAAAGACACCGACGGCGACGGCCGGGCCGACGGCCACGAGACCGTGCTCGAGGGCTTCGGCGTGCAGGACTCGCACCTCTTTCCGCACCAGTTCACGCGGGTGCCGGGTGACTGGATTCTCCTCGCCCAGGGGCTGTTCAACTCGTCAGGGGTGAAGCGGCCGGGCGACCTCCCGTTCGCCGACGGTAGCGCGGAAATCCGCTTCAACGCCTGTAAGCTCGGCCGGTTCAAGCCCGATGGCTCGGCGTTCGAATCGCTCACCGCCGGCCCCAATAACATCTGGGGGCTCACGATCTCGCGGGCCGGGGAGACCTGGCTCCAGGAAGCCAACGACATGGGCTATCCGATCTTTCCCTACGAGCCGGGTGTGCTCGTCGCCACCGGATCGCCCGATCGCCTCCGTCCTTACCAGCCCATGATGCCGCCGCCGATGGGCCCGCCGCAGATGGGGGGCAGCGGCCTCAGCGGCCTCGCGCTGGCCGACGACCTCGACGGCTGGCCGGGGCCCTGGGGCGCCGGTCCCGGGTCGAGCCCCGACGAGCGGGTCTTCTATGTGGCCAACCCGATCACGAATCAGATCCAGTCGATCATCGCCACGCAGGCCGGGGCGCGATACACGTATCGCAAGGGGCCCGACCTGCTCGTGAGCGCGGACAAGGCGTTCCGTCCCGTCGCGATCCAGTTCGGCCCCGACGGCTGCCTTTATGTCGTCGACTGGTACAACAAGGTCATCTCGCACAACGAAGTGCCGCGAAACCATCCCGATCGCGACCGCGTCCGCGGCCGCATCTGGCGGATTCGCCACGCCTCGCAGCCGGTCCGCACGCCGGTCTCGATTGCGAGTGTGCCCACGGAGGACCTGCCACGGCACCTCGGCGCGGCGAACGCCCGAATCGCCGACCTCGCCTGGCAGGAAATCGTGGACCGCGATGCCCGGGCGCTGGTGTCGGCACTCGCGCAAATCGCCGGCGACGCCGCCGCCCCGACCGCGGCCCGGTCGGGAGCCCTCTGGGCCCTCGAGGGGCTCGGCGCCGCGACGACGCCCCTGCTCGAAACTCTCGTCGCCGATCCTTCGGCCGACCTGCGTCACGAGGCGATCCGGATCGCCGCTGCGGCCTGTTCCGAGCCCGACTTCTGCCGTCTCGCCGCGCCGCTCGTCGAGGATCCCTCGCCCCGCGTGCGGGCGGCGCTCGGCGACGCCCTCCGTCGCATCCCCGTCACCGCGCCCGAGACCGTCGCCCTCGTCGTGACGTTCGGCCGCGCGCCCACGCCGGGCGATGCCTGGACGGTCTACGACCGCTCGTTCGAGCGGTATCGCGCCCGCTGGGCGCTGGAGATGCATCCCGAGCAGGTCGCCGCGTTCCTCGACTCACCCGCGGGGCGGGCGCTGCCCGCCGAGAACCGGCTCCTGGCCACACTCGCCCTGGAGCCCAAGGCGGCGGCGCTCGCCCTCGTGAGGATCCTGCCCGCTCTCGGCAGGCCCGCCGGCGACGACGAGATTCGCCTGCTCGCCACCCAGGCGGCGCTGCCCCAGGTGGCGGCGGCGCTCGATTCGTTCGCCCTCGATCCGCGCACGCGGCCCGCCAC
>CAZONY010000037.1:0-13019 GCA_964581215.1 uncultured Chitinophagaceae bacterium
CGGCAACCCATGCCTGCAACTCGACGGCCAGCCGCCGCACCGCGGCCCGCAGCGACGGCACCCCCGGCTGGCGGCAAGGCACACCCCATGCTGGCGAATTCGATCGGCTGTGTGTGATACTCTGCAGTGATCGCAGCAGACCGCGGAAGCGCGGTGCGGGAACCCTTTTTGAGAGAGTGACTGGCCAAACGATGAAAGATCCGACTGTCCGCGGCGTCGTCCACCTGATCGAAGAAACCAAGACTTTCGGGCAGAAGGGCTTTCGCAAACGCCAGGTGGTGCTGGAGCAGGCCAAGGGCACGTTCACCAATTTCATTCCGATCGAGTTCGTGAAGGATGGCTGTGATGCGGTGGACGAGTTGACCGTCGGCGAGGAGATCGAGGTGACCTACCGCCTGAGTGGCCGCCGCTGGCAGCGGGATGAGGCCAGTGAAGCCAAGTATTTCCTGAGTGCCGAGGGCCTCTCGTTCAAGCGGCTTTCCGGAGGGGGGCAGGCTCACAGCGGAAAGAACGACACCATCAGCCCCAATGACGCCTTGGCCGAGGTCGGTGACGACGACGTGCCGTTTTGAGGCGGGCATCGCCACGTGTCCATCGCACTGCACAGGCACCCCTGATCGGCCGGGATCGACTCCTTCTGGAGGCCTCTCATGCTCAGTTCGATCCGTCGCCACTCGGTCGGTGGCTTCGTCGGTATGGTGGCGGTCGCCGTCGCGACGGGCGCCGTCCTTGGGGCCGACACGTGGACCTGGAGCGATTTCAAAGCCGAAACGCCGGTCGACCATGGGGTGATGGTTCGCGGCCCGTTCGACGACACCCATCGGAAGATCCGTCTCACAGGTCCGGTTGCAGTGACGGCCTCCGATCACGATGCGGGGCCGTGCTTCACCGTCTACGCCGTGACGGCCCGCGACGATGAACCGCAGCGAGCCGCCCGTGTCGGCGGACGCGGGACGCTGCTGCGGCTCGGGCCGCCGGCGTTCCTGCTCGTGCCCGCCCGACGCCTGCGCGACGGCCAGAAGGCGACAGAAACGCCGCGCGGAGCCTACGAGGTCCGCCCGGTACTCGATCCACCGGCAGACATCGACGGGGGGCCGGAGACCGCGGGCCGGCCGGCATATCTCGGCCTGCCGGTCGACTATCGGCACCACTTCGAACGCGTGCCGGTCGAAGCTGCGGATCGCGGGCTCCTCGTCTTCGCCCCCTGCGACCTGCCGAGGGAGGCCGCGCCGGTGGCGGTCGCCGACGACTTTGGCATCGCGAAGCTTGCGGCCCGCGGCACAAGCCGCCTGGCCGCGTGGCTGCCGGTGCAAACCCTGCCGGACGTCGGCCAGCGCTGAGCTCGGCCGTGAAGGCGCAAAAAAAGCGCCGGCCTTTCGGCCGGCGCCTGGGATACGCTCCCGCACCGCCACGTCAGGGCAGGATCACCGCGTCGATGACGTGGATCACGCCGTTCTTCGACGTGATGTCGGTCTTCACGACCTTGGCACCGTCGATCATGACCGTGCCGTCCTTGACCGTGATCTTCGCAGCCTTGCCATTGACGGTCTTGGCCTCGCTCAGGCCCACGACATCCTTCGCCTTCACGGTGCCCGGCACCACGTGATACGTGAGGATCGCCACGAGTTTGGCCTTGTTCTCGGGCTTGAGCAGATCCTCGACCGTGCCCTTGGGCAGCTTCGCAAACGCCTCGTTCGTCGGCGCGAAGACAGTGAAGGGACCGGGGCCGGAGAGCGTCTCAGCAAGCCCGGCAGCCTTCACGGCGGCCACGAGCGTGCTGAACGACGCGTCGGCTGCGGCATTCTCGACAACCGACTTGTCACAGGTGCCGCAGCCGGCGACGCCGATCCGGGCGAGGGCCACCACGAGCGCGATGGCCGTGAAAGCCATACCGAACATCCGGGATCTCATGGATTCAAACCTTTCTTGGGGTCGCCTTCTGGCGACGGGACTCGCACGCACGCCGCGGGCGACGTACCCGTGACCCGCACTATCCTAAGCGCGGGGCGTTGGCAGCCCAACCGGATTCCATCGCTCGACGAAAAGCCGGCCGATTCGGACAGGCCCGGGATCGCCCCGATGCCGGGTATCCTTTGGGCATGGGCAACTGCCCCGACTCACCACCGACTCCTCGGAAGCCCTTTCATGGCCAAGAAATCCGCCCCTGCCAAGAAATCCAGCGTCACGAAAAAACCCGTGCGGAAAAAGGCCTTCGCCAAAAAGCCGACGGCACGAGCCAAGCCGCCGACTCGGTCGCCTCTTCCGCAGGAGGGTGCCAAGGCTCCGGACTTCAAGGCGATCGCCCATGATGGGTCGATCGTCAGGCTCTCCGACTTCAAAGGCCGGCCAGTCGTGCTCTACTTTTATCCCAAGGACGACACTCCCGGCTGCACGGTCGAGGCCTGCGGCTTCCGTGACATCCACTCCAGGCTCGCCCGCCACAAGGCGATCGTGCTCGGTGTCAGCCCCGACTCGCCCCAGAGCCACGAAAAATTCCGCACCGCATTCAAACTGCCCTTCACCCTGATCGCCGACGAGAAGCACGAGGTGGCGGAGAAGTATGGTGCGTGGCAAAAAAAGAGCATGTATGGAAAGAGCTTCATGGGGATCGTTCGGAGCACGTTCGTCATCGACGCCACCGGTCGGATCGCAAAGGTCTTCCCGGCGGTGAAGCCGAAAGGCCACGACGCCGAAGTGCTGGCGGCCGTCACGGCGCTGGGATAGCGCTGGGGTAGCCGCACATGCCGGGTCACGCGTGGGCGGTTGCCGGCGCGAACGCCGCGAGCACCTCCGCCGCCGGCCGCGGCATGCCGAACAACTCCCCCTGGAACAAATCGACACCGTCCTCGACGAGTCGGGCCAACTGTTCCTCGCTCCGCGTGTATTCGGCCACGGTGGTGATCCCACGGGCGCGGCACAGGCTGACGACGGTGCGGACGAAGTCGCGTTGGAGCGGGTCGTCGTCGACGTAACCGGTGACGAGCTGATCCAGTTTCACGATGGCCAGCGGCCACTGGGTGAGATATCCCAGGCTGCAGATGCCGCTCCCGAAATCGTCGAGAGCGACCGCGACGCCCCCCGCCGCGAGGCTCTCCAGCCGGGGACGAATCATCTCCTCCGGCATTGCCACACACCGAGGAGCGATCTCGAGGATAATTCGTCCACACGCGTCCGGCACCCGCCGGATGATGTCGAGGAACGATGCGGGGAACTGCGGCGAAACAAACGTCTCATAGGCGACATTGACCGAGAGCCGCGCATCCGGATGCGCCTCCAGCATCTCGATCGCCCGCTGCAGCATCATCCGATCGAAGCGCTCGAGCAGGCCTTCCGCCCGACCCGCGGTGAAGAAATCCGCCCGCGACGCCAGCGGCCGATGTCCGGCGTCGAACCGCGCCAGGGCTTCGTGGTATTCCGCCCGGCCGCCGCCGGCCCGAACCACCGGCTGGAGCCACAACTCCCACGACCCGCGGTCCATGCTCGCCGTGAGTTGCCGGGACTGGGCGCCCGAGAATTCTGCAGACCCGGCGATGATCACGCGGTTGCCACCGGCCGCACGGGCCTCGGCCGCCGCAGCCTCGGCAAGACGAAGGGTGAGATCGTGATCTCCGCCGGTCGCCTCGGCCACCCCGATCGAGGCGCGCAGGGGAAATCGTGGCCCGAGCCCCGGCACGTCGATATCGCCAAGGGCCTGAAGCAGCCGTTGCGCTCGGTGCAGAGAATCCTCCGCTCCGGCCTGATCGACGTACGCCAGAAATGCGTCTCCCATCAGGCGGCTCGTGAGCGCCGGATAGGGAAACACCCGATTCAGTGCCGCCGCCGCCGCGAGCAGTATGCCATCCGTCTGCCGGGAGCCGATGGAGTGGCTGATCGCCGAGAGCTCGTCAAGCGTGACGAGCGTCATGGCGGCCTGGCCGGCCGTTGGTTCCCGGCCGTCGAGGGCTTCGAGCGCGCGTGAGATCGCCCAGCGATTGAGGAGGCCCGTGATCGGATCACGGTTGTCCCGGTGCCGCCCGACGAGCACGCCGCCGCAGAGCAACGGCTGAACGAGCACCGCGCTCTGGCCATTCTCCAGGTTGCGAATTCCGAGGGCCACGGTGTGCCGGTGTTCGTGCTGGTCGAGGAGGCGCACGGTGCAAAACTGCGCCCCACCGGCGTGCGCCCGCTCGATTGCCTGCGCGACCATGTTCCGTTCGATCGGCTCGACCGAACTTAGCAAGGCGTCGCCGGGACGCAGCCGAGAGAACGCATCGATCGCCACGTCGGAAGCCGGAAAGGTGCCGCGGACGATCCCCTGCATATCGATGGTGATCCGATATGGCCCGAGAGGGCGTTCGGCGATGTGCGGGAGCCGGGCCGCACGAGTGACTGCCTCGAGGACGAACCAGCACAGGTCCGGCATGGGAACGTCGCTACGGACCGCTTCGACCCATGCATCGGGCGTGGTCGTTGCCGGCTGGAACGGCTCGGCCGATTCCGAGACGATGAGGATGGGCACCCCGGGAAAATCGCCCCGCGTGTCGACGACGACGGAACGGACGTCCGGCGGATCGGTCACCACGATCAGGAGCGGAGGTTGTCCGCCGGAGACACGGTGCATCTCCCATGCGTCACGAGCCTCCGAGACCTCGACGGGATGCACGCCCAACGCGGCGATGAGGTCAGGGCCGATGCCGGCGGCACAGACTCGGACGACGACGTGGGGCAGCGCGAGTTCCACGGGGCACCTTGTTTCGGCGAGGCGAGCTCGGAGGCGGAACTCTATGCCGCGGGCCATGCTGCGGGACAACGAGGGCCCGCCTCGACCCCGCCCGGAGCCGGGACATTTCCCTGCCCTCCCTCACCGGCATAGGGTTTCACATGCTCGGGACGCAAACGCTTACCTTGCCTGTCGACGCCGTGCCCCGCGGGCCCTGGCTCTGGCTGTCACTCGTCCCAGACATCCTCCTGCTCGTCTGCGTGGTCTGGCTCTGGCGGTCCTTGATGCGGACACATCGCGTGGCACGGCGCCGCCTCACCGAGCAACTACGCACGCTTCACGTGGATACGAGCGGGCACGCCACTGAGGAGGAGATGGCCCGGCTGCTCCAGGTCGTCGCCGCCGAACGCCTCCGGCTGCGGGCGACACTGGAAGGCATGATCGACCCGGTGGCCATCCTCGAACCGATGCGGAACCAGGATCACCGCGTCGTGGACTTCATCTGCCTCGACGTGAATCCCGCCGCGTGCAACTGGATGAAACGTGACCGTGGCCATCTCGTGGGCTCGCGGCTGCGCGACATGTTGCCCGAAGCCGAGTCGTCGGGCCTGCTCCGCCAGCTCACCGACGTGATGGACACGGGTCGCCCGCTGGTGATGGACGATTTTCCCATCCTGCTGCGCGGTGTCGACCTCCGCCGGCTGGACGTCCGCGGCATCCGTGGCGACGAGTGGGTCAGTCTCGTTTGGCGCGACGTCTCCGGGCGGCACGACGTGATGGAAAAGCTTGCCGCCTCCGAGGAGCAGTTCCGACTGCTGGCAGAGAACTCGACCGACGTCATCCTGCGACTCGACACGAACGACACGATCCGGTGGATTTCACCGTCGCTCACGCCCGTCCTCGGGTGGACGCCTGAGGATGCCATCGGTCACGACGGGAAAGAGTTTCTCGCTACGCCGGAAAACCGGGAACAGTACGAGCGCGACAAGGCCCGGGTGCTGGCGGGCCAGGGGGCCGTGTCCCGCGCCCAGGTCCGCGCCGCCGCGGGTGACATCCACTGGATGGAGGTCCATTCGTTTCCGTTCCGGACCTCCCAGGGAACCGTGAGCGGCATGGTGGCCTCCATGCACCTCATCGACGCCCAGGTGCGGATGGAACAGGACCTGGAATACCGCGCGCGGATGGACGAACTGACCGGGCTCCTCAACCGCCGGGAATTCCTGGAGCGACTCGCCGCCGTCATCACGAGCCGCGAGCCGACGGCCGGCCTCGTCTGGTGCGACATTGACGGCTTCAAGTCGATCAACGACGCTCACGGCCACGCCGCCGGTGATGCCGTGCTGGCGGCACTGGGTGAGAGGATTCGTGGCTGCCTGCCTTCCCCAGACGACATCGGCGGCCGGACCGGCGGCGACGAGATGGTCGTGCTTCTCCGCGGAATCGGCTGCCTCGACGCGGCGGTCGCCTTCGCCGAGAAGCTGCGCCATCGCGTGTCGGAACCGATCCGGGCCAACGCCGAGTCGATCCGGGCGACGATCAGCGTGGGCGTGACGCTCGCCCGCGTTGGCGAGGGTGTCGATGAAATGCTGGCGCGCGCCGACGACGCGATGTACGCGGCCAAGGAGCGGGGCAAGGATCGCGTGGTCGCCATCCCGCCCCCCGCCGTCGTCACCGCCGTATCGTGAGCCCGTCTTCGGATGGTGGGGCCGACGACCGTGCCTCCTGTTCCGCGGCTCCTTCGGCGGTCGACATGAACTCGCTCATGGCGTGCCGGGCCATGTCTTCGAGCGGCACGATGAGGTCGCAGTGGCTGAACACGCGCAGCAAAAACCGCGGCACGGGCGGCCCCTGATTGGACGCCGCGAATGGCTCCTCGATGATGCTGATCATCGCCTCGTCCTTGCCGTCTCCGTCGACGTCGCCAAGCACGAACGAGACGTTGGTGGGGATGGTTCCCCACAGTGGCGGCGGCACTTTGACACCGTGTTCGCAGGTGCGGAGCTTCGGCAGCAGGTCGGTCAGCCAGAACTGCCGCTCATCCGGCCGGCACAACAGGTGAACCGCCGTAACGTTGGGATTTTCGAGAAACGGCCGCAGCGTGGCGTCGAAGACCTCCTGCCGGCGGAACATGCGACAGCAGGCATTGAACCAGCGCACCTCGCCATACACGGTGGTGGCGAAATCGAGGAGTTCGTGCCGCATCCTCTTCGGACTCACGAGATGAATGTCGGCCTGAGTCGCGGCCGCCATCATCCCGACGTGCCGCTTGATGGTGTCGAGCTTGTCAAACATCCGATGCTCACGGGCCTCGCCCCGCAGGTCCCGAACGAGCAGGAGGGCGCAGAGCAGCAGGATGATGCCCCGACCCACCGTCTCCGAGACCAGACCCATGAAACTCAGGAGCATGGCCACGACCGCCGCGATGATGCCGGCGATGACGTCCCAGTCGATGCGGAGTAGATAGCGAAGCGGCATGGCGACGCTCCTCGGCAGCGATGGAACTGGAAGGCGTCCTGCCGCGAAACCGTGGAGGCTGCAGGCGGGCGGCCCCGCCCCGACGGCTCCGACCAACCCTACGCCTCACGCTCACGGGCGGCGACGATGACTGGATACTCGTGCCCGGGACGCGCGGGACAGTTCCGGTCGGCGCGCTCACGAGGCTGCCGAGCCCCCCGGAGGTCTGTAAGCGGAAGAAGGCCAGGATGGCTTCTCCCGCGTGGATTGATTGCCCGGCCACGACGCCATCGCTCGAGCCGTCGAATCGACCGGGCCGACGAACCGGTCGCGCAGACGAACCGTGGACTTCGAGTGCGAAGATCGGCCGCATCTCACCGGAGGGCTGCCCGGCGGCGGTCGTGAGGTCGATCTTTGCATACTGCCCAATCTCGGCCTCGTCGGCCGGGAGACCGTTGCCGAAGTGCCGTTGACCGGGCTATCCTTCCGAGCATCCTGACTGGGGAGCCGACCCACCGGAGACGTCGCCATGCCGCGCTTGCCGTGCCGAATCCTGTCGCTCGCCCTGGCCTGGTTCGCGGTCGCTTCAGCCGCCGGTGCCGCGGAGCGGCGGGTGGCGATCACCGCCGACACCCAGGCCACCGAGGTCAACCGCTACTTCTCGTTGCTCGCCCACGGGCCCACGAAGAAGTTCTACGTCCTGCCGGACTCGACCGCGGTCATGGTGGTGGCCACCGTCGATGGCAAGGCCGACGCCGCGGCCACGATCCACCTCTTTCCGGACGCCACCACGGCGGAGGGCATCGCGAAGTGGATCAACAATCAGCACTCCGACGCGCTCCATCCCGACGCGCCGATGCCCCTGCGGTCGGTCCCGGTGCCAGCCGACCGCTTCCATGCCAGGGTGGGGCCGCCACTGGATCACGAGGTGGGCCAGCAGGGCGACGAGTACGACCGGGTGCGGGTCGAGTTCACGATCGATGCCTTCGAGGACGGCGACCTCGCGGTCGAGGCCTCGCAGGGCGGGCTCGACGCCTTCGTCCGCACCAAGGAGCCGGCCGTTCGCAAGCCGCGGTAGCCGTTGCGCCGCCCTCAGCGGCGAACCCAGCCGGACGATGGCGGGGGGCCTGACTGACGCTGCCCCAACTTGGCACCAACCGGGTTGTTACCGAAAATTCCGATGTGGCCGTTGAAGTCGCCGTGGGCGAACCACAACGACTCATGCTGGGGATGGTCGGTGGGGTCGCCGGGAGCCTTCGGCCCCATCGGCCAGGAGCGGGTGAGTGTGAGGCCCTACGGGCCGTGGAGCGGAAACAGCACGGGCCGTCGCAGGCCGTCCTACTCGAAGAGCTATTCCGTGACCGGCGGGCCGTCCACGGTCGCGACCACGCGGTCGGGCCGGCGCTTGAGCGCGATCCGCGGCGAGGTCGCGCTGTTCGGTGCGGTCTGCCGCCAGGTCGTAGAGTTCCCACGGCCCCTTGCCGCCGAGCCGCACGAGCTTCAGGTCCCCGACACGCACGGCCGCGTTGCCTTCGTGCTCCCAGTAGAGCGCCTCTCGCGCGATCGGCGTGCCGGCGAAGGCCGGCACGAGGCTCCTGCCCTCGGGCGGAATCGACGGCTTCCCCTGCCGCTCCCGGGGAAACTCCCCGCCGGCGACGTCGAGGCAGGTGGGAAGGATGTCGATCAAGTGGCCGGGCTGGTGCCGCCACTCGCCCCGCGCGGCGATCCCCGTGGGCCAATGGGCCACCAGCGGCGTGGCGATGCCCCCCTCGTGGTTGAAGTGCTTGTACTTGCGGAACGGCACGTTCTGAAGGAAGGCCCAGCTCTCGCCGCAGAACCAGTCGGAGCGGGCCTCGCTCGGATCCCCCTCGGTGCGGCCCCGCGGCCCCGCCTCGGCGTTGCCGCCGTTGTCGCTCAGGAACAGGATCAGCGTGTCGTCGAGCACGCCCCGCTGTTGCAGGCCGTCCACGAGGTCGCCCACGGCCTTGTCCAACCGGTGCACGACCGCCGCGTAGACGGCCATCAGGTGGTCAAGGCGTTGACTCCGTGGCGGCGAAGGGGCGGCGTCAGGCGCGGACGGCGTCGAGCGGGCCGGTCGAGTCGCCGAAGGAATGTTGTGGAGCGCCGACGAGGTCGAGCATCGTCAGGTAGAGGTTCGTCATCGGCTGCTCACCCGAGAGCTTCACGTATCGGCCCGTCGCCAGCCGGCCGCCGGCGCGGCCGGCCAGGATCACCGGCAGGTCGTCGTGGCGGTGGCGATTCCCGTCGGAGAGGCCGCTCGCGTAGACCACCATCGAGTGGTCGAGGAGCGAACGACCGTCGGCCTCCTTCACCTCCCGCATCCGCCCGAGCACGTAGGCGAACTGCTCGGCGTAGAAGCGATCGATCCTGCCGATCTTGTCGAGCATCTCGGCGTTGTCCTGGTGGTGCGACAGGTGGTGGTGCCCGTCGCCCACGCCGATCTCCGGGAACGACCGGTTGCTGCCGTCGTGCGCGAGGAGGAACGTCGCGATCCGCGTCGAGTCGGTCCGCAGTGCCAGCACCAGCATGTCGGCCATCAGGCGGATGTGGTCGCTGTAGGACGGGGGCGGCCCGCCCGGCAGGTCCACGTCGGGAACGTCGGCGGCCCGGGCGTCGAATCGTGCCACCTGCCGCTCGACATCTCGAAGGCCCGTCAGGTACTCGTCGAGCTTGCGGCGGTCGGCGGCATTGAGACGGCCCTCGAGCGACCGGGCGTCCGCCGTCACGAAGTCGAGGATCGACCGTCGCGTCCGCTGGCGGGCGGCGAGGCTGGCGGCCCGCTCCGCGCCCTTGCCCGCGCCGAACAGCCGCTCGAAGACGAGCCGCGGGTTCGACTCCGGAGCCACGGGCTGGGTGGCGCTTCGCCACGCGATGTTGAATTGGTAGGCGCAGGAATAGCCGGAGTCGCAGTTGCCGCTCTTCCGCACGCCGTCGCACGAGAGTTCGAGCGACGAAAAGCGGGTGGCTCCGCCGACGGCGTTCGCGGCGACCTGGTCGACCGAGATGCCGACCTTGATGTCGGCGCCGGCCGTCTTCCGCGGCCGGGCTCCCGTCAGGAAGGTCGCGGCGGCCCGCGCATGGTCGCCGGCACCGTCGGGCCCCGCCGTGCCGTTGCGGTGGGCGAGGCCGCTGATGAGTTGGAAGTCGTCGCGGAAGTCCGCGAGCGGCTCGAGCGTCGGGCCGAGACGGTAGTCGCGACCCTCGCCCTCGGGCCGCCAGCGGCTCACGTTCACGCCGTTGGGCACGTAGAGAAAGGCCATCCGCGTGGGCACCAGGGCCGCGGCGGCCGCCACGGCGGGCCGAAGCGACTCGAGCGTCGGCAGCGCCACGGCGGCGCCGAGCCCGCGGAGCACGGTGCGGCGGGAGATCCCGGACTGGCTCCTGCGGGCGTCGCTCATGGCCGGCCCTTCGCGGTGGCGGGTTTCGAGGCGGGACTGCTCGGGGGAACGGGCGAACCGCGCCGCACCTGGAACGGCACGCTCGCCACCACGCCCTGGATGAGGGTCATGAGGCGGCCATCCCGCTCCAGGTTCTCCACCATAGTATCGACCGCCGGCCCGTCGAAGTATTCGACGCCCCGGCCGAGGGCGTAGGTGAGAATTTTTTCGGCCAGGCAGCGGTGAAAGTCCCGCCGGCGCGGCCCGGCGATCACCCGGGCGAGTTCGGCCGCGTCGGCGAAGGGCTCGCCCGTGATCAGGCGGCCGGTCGTGTCAATCGTGCCGGCGACCTCGTCGCCCCGCCAGCGGCCGAGGGCGTCGTAGCGTTCCAGGGCCAGCCCGAGCGGATCCATCCGGGCGTGGCACGAGGCGCACAGCGGGTCGGCGCGGTGCCGGTCCATCACCTGGCGCATCGTCGCCTCCTTGCCCAGCGACTGTTCCGCCTGCTCCAGCGGTGGCACGTCGCCTGGCGGCGGCGGCGGCGGCGTGCCGAGCAGGTTGTCGAGGATGAACAATCCCCGCTTCACCGGCGACGACCGCGTGGGGTTGCTCGTGACGACGAGGAAACTGCCGTGGGTGAGCAGCCCGCCGCGGTGCGAATCGGCCGGCAGGTCCACGAGACGCATCTCCCGCCCCTGCACGTCAGGGATGCCGTAGTAGCGGGCCAGCGGCTCGTTGAGGAACGTCTTGGTCCCGACGAGCAGATCCGTCGCCGGCAGGCCCTCGCGCAGCACGTGCGCAAAGAGCATGTTCGTCTCCTGCCGCATCGCGCGTCGGACCTCGTCGGAGAAGATCCGTTTCCCATCCTCGCGCGTCTTCGTGCCGAGGATCCGGCGGACGTCGAACGGCAGCGCATCGACGTCGCGTGTCTGCAGCCACTGGCCGACGAAGTTCCGCGCCAGCGCGTCGGCCCGACGGTCCTTCACCATCCGCTCCACCTGCTGCGGCAGCTCCTGCCGCAGCAGGCCCTCGCGGGCCAGGCGAAAGAGCTCGTCGTCGGGCATGGTGCTCCAGAGGAAGTAGGAGAGCCGCGAGGCGAGGGCGAACTCATCGATCGGAGCCGGCTTCGTGGCGTCGCCCCCCGGCGCATCCTCCTCGATGCGGAACAGAAACCGCGGCGAGGCCAGCACCGCCGTCACCGCCGCTGCCACGCCCTTCTCGAAGGAGCCCTCGGGCTCCTCGGCGGCGGCCGCGGCGACGGCGACGAGCCGGTCGAGTGTGGCGGCGTCGACCGGCCGGCGAAATCCCCGCTCGGCGAGCCGTGTGAGCGTCCGCCGCAGGTGGCTGGCCCGCGCTGCATCGTCGGGGGGCGGCGGCCCCTCGGTGAAGAGCCGCTGCAGATGGCCCGGGTACTCGTCTCCCTTCCGGCCCGCCGCCTCCCGCGTCACGCGGTCCCCGACGCGTGCGGCGAGCTCCATGTATTTCTCCATCAGCAGCGGCGACAAGGAGAGGACGTCACCGATCGTGTCGAACCCGTAGCCCGTGTCGTCGGCCGGCAGGTCGTCGGCGAGGTTTTCGTCGATGCCCGTCAGATCGCGGACCGTGTTGGAGTATTCGCCGCGGTTCAGCCGCCGCAGGACGACGTGGCCGGGATCGGGCTTCCCCGGATCGACGCCGAGGACATCCCGCGATACGTACTCGAGGAGCGTGCGCCGCTCGGCAACCGACGGCTGGCTCTCGTCGGCCGGCGGCATCGTGCCGGCCCGGATGTTCTTCCAGACCGCGACCCACCGGCCGTGCTCCACGGAGCCCGGCGGGCCGCCGGCCCCCGGTTGCCCCAGCATGCGATCAAGCGCTACGCCCCCCTCGGCCGATCCGTCGAAGTGGCAGTCGGCGCAAAACGTGTTGAGCAGGCGGCGACCCTCGGGCTCGGCTGCCGGGGCGACGGCCGGGACCACCGCCCAGACCATGGCCACCGAGGCCGTCGCCGCACGTCGCCGGATGAACAGTGCGCTCATGGCGGTGGTTTCCCGAACGGTCGCGGGCGGGCGGGCGTCGATGAGCGACGCCCAGTCGGCGGGGATCCGGCGGCCTGTGATCCGCCACATGCTCTATGATAGCCTTCGGAACCGATGGGCACGCGGCCGCACGCCAGCGTCGTCGTCGAGCTTTCCCCATTTGACTTCCTCGACCGGCTCGCTGACCTCGTGCCGTCATCGCGGAAGCACCGGCATCGCCATCACGGGGTGTTCGCCCCATGGGAGGCTGCTGCGATGCGCTCACGCGACCCCAAAGCCCCGCTTCCACGATACGTCGCGGATTGGATGGGCGAAGCTGATGGCCCGGGTGGGGGAGGAGTTTCCGCGTGGGTGCCCGAACTGCGGCGGCGACTTCCGGCTGATCGCGTTCAGAATGTTTGACCAGTGCGAAACCATCCCTGGCCTTCGCACTGTTGGCAACCTTCGGTT
>CAZONY010000038.1:0-12977 GCA_964581215.1 uncultured Chitinophagaceae bacterium
CCTGCTGGAGCATCAGCCACATCGCCTCGACGTAGTCGCCGGCGAAGCCCCAGTCACGCTGGGCGTCCAGGTTGCCGAGAAAGAGTTTTTTCTGGAGGCCGAGTTTGATGCGGGTGGCGGCGCGGGTGATCTTGCGGGTGACGAAGGTCTCGCCGCGCCGCGGGCTCTCGTGGTTGAAGAGAATCCCGCAGGAGGCGTGGAGCCCGTAGCTCTCCCGGTAGTTGACCGTGATCCAATGGCCGTAGAGTTTGGCCACCCCGTAGGGAGACCGTGGGTGGAAGGGCGTCGTCTCCTTCTGGGGAGTCTCCGCCACCTTCCCGAACATCTCCGAACTGGAAGCCTGGTAGAAGCGGATCTGGGATCCGATGGCGTCCTGCACGTCGCGAATCGCCTCGAGCAGCCGAAGCGTGCCGACGGCCGTGACGTCGGCCGTGTAGGTCGGCTGGTCGAAGCTCACCCGCACGTGGCTCTGGGCGGCCAGATTGTAGACCTCGGTCGGGCGGACCTCCCGGATCAGCCGGGCCAGGCCGTTGCCGTCGGCCATGTCGCCGTGGTGCAGTACCAGCGGCCGGTCGATTTCGTGGATATCACGGTAGAGGTGCTCGATGCGTTGGGTGCCGAAGGTACTGGAGCGGCGTACGAGACCGTGAACCTCATAGCCCTTGGCGAGCAGAAACTCGGCCAGGTAGGAGCCGTCTTGCCCGGTGATGCCGGTGACGAGGGCGCGTTTCGGGGACAGTGGCATGCCGGGGGGACTCCGTGGTGCCGAGAGGGGCTCGCGGCAGGGAAAAACATACCGTGGTCCCCCCCGCCCCGGCCAATCAGGTGAGCCAGGCGATGGCCACGGCCGCCAGGACGGCCAAGGCCAGCCCGCAGGCCGCCTCCACCAGCGGATACCGCGGGGAAATCGGCTCCCCGCAGTCGCGGCACCGCCCGCGAAGGAGGAGCCAGCCAAGGACCGGCACGTTGTCGCGGGCTCTGATCGGCGTCTGGCACCGCGGGCAGCGGGAGCCGCCGAACACGACCGATTCCCCCCGAGGCACCCGGTGGATCACGACGTTGAGAAAACTCCCGAGCACCGCCCCGGCGACGAAGGCGAAGCCGATCAGCAAGGGACCCTCGAACCATTCCAAGCGCATGACGCATGACTCGGCTGGGAGCAAACCGGAACCTTTCGGTAGGGTAGAGGCTTCCCGGAACCGATTCCATCATGGATGTCCCTGCCGCCGATCCAGCGACCTCTCCCGCCCCCCGCCGCCCGTCGTGGTTCGCGGGATGGGCCGGCACGGCCATCCGCGTGGTCGTCACGCTGGGCCTGATGGCGGTTGTCCTCCGCGGGGTCGATCGGGAATCCTTTCTGGCGATCATCCGCACGGTCGATTGGCGCTGGTGGGCGACGGGCCTGGCGATCGCGCTGGTCGTGCAGGTGATCGCCGGCCTGCGCTGGTCATCGCTGGCCCGCCCCGTGGGCTTCACCTTCCCGGCCGGGCTGTTCGTCTGGCGCTTTTTCGAAGGCATGTTTTTCAGCCTCTGTCTGCCGTCGTCGATCGGCGGCGACGTGATCAAGGCCTACCGCCTCGCCGACTCGACTCCCCGCCGCCTGCTGGCCGGGTGCACCGTGCTGGCCGACCGGCTCACGGGCCTGGCGGGGCTGGGCGTGCTCGCCGGCGCCGCGGTGATCGCCGTCGAGTGGTCGCTCGGCCCTTGGGGTACGATCGCGGCCGGAGGCCTGCTGCTGGCGGCGGTGCTCGGTGTCACATGGCTCGGAGTCGGCTCGCTCGACCGGGTGCTGGCACTGATCCCTGCGGCGCACCCGGCGCGCCAATTCGTGTCCCAGTTGCTCCCCTACCAGATGCGGCCGGCGATCCTCGCCGGCGCGGTGGCCTGGAGCCTCGTCATCCAGTTCGGCAATGCGGTCGCCGTCTCGGTGATCGCCCGCGGGCTGGGCGTCACGCTGCCGCTGTCGGTCTGGTGCGTCGTCGTGCCCTTGGTGATGCTGGCGATGGTGGTGCCGATCAGCATCAACGGCGTCGGCGTCCGTGAAGGAGGCCTCGCCATGCTGCTCGCTCCCCGGGACGTGCCCGGGGAGCAGGCGGTGGCCATCGCGCTGCTATGGTTTCTTTCCACGATCGTCAGCGGGCTGATCGGCGGCCTGCTCTTCATGCTCGATCGCCATCCAGCCGCTGTCGCTCCGTCGGCGGATATCCCCGCCGACGCCGCTCGTTGACCAGCAGGATCGCCGCCACCGTCTTGGCGTCGTGGATTCGGCCGTCCAGGCACATCGCCACCGCTTCGTCCCACCGCACCACCCGCGTGGTGATCCGCTCTCCCGGCTCGAGCGACTGCGGGCCGGGCACGAGATCCTCGGCCACGAACAGGTGCATCCGCTCGCGGAGAATGCCCGGCGACATCCAGAATGCGCCGGCCGCGGTCATCCGCCCGGCGGAGAAGCCGGTCTCCTCGGCCAGTTCCCGAGCGGCGGCGGCGGCCAGCGGCTCGACGCGGTCGAGCGTGCCGGCCGGTAGCTCCACGAGCGTCTCGCCGACGGCGATCCGCACGACGTCGATCAGGCAGATCTCGTCGTCCGACACCATCGGCACGATCACCACGCTGCCCGGATGCATCGCCACATCCCGCTCGCGCGGCGGCCCGTCGGTGACGGGCTCGTTCATGCGCACCACGGTGAATCGTTTTGCCTTGAGAAGCACCTGTGGAAGCTCCTCCCGCGGCGAGCCGCTGTCAGGCCGATCATCGCTCATGGGGCCACCTCCACGATCCGTGCGTCCATGCCGGCGACCGTGATCCGCGTCGCGGCGTTGATCTTCGTCGACAGGATGCCGAGCCCGAGTCCGCAGCCGAGCCGTGGCGAAAAACAGACCGACGTCAGCTGGCCGGAGCATTCTTCGTCGCCCTGCACGTCGGCCCCCGTCGGCGGCTCGCCCGCCACCGCCACCGCGACGATCCGGCGGTTGACGTGCCCCAGGGCATCCAGCCGGGCGACGGTTTCCTGGCCGAGGTAGCAGCCCTTCGTGAAGGAGATCGCGCGGGGGTCGCGACGGAGCTCCTGGGGGAGGGTCTTCTCGCGGATGTCCGCCGGGCTGGGCGTGCCGCGTTCGATCCGCAGCGTCTCCACGGTGGCGGCATCGGCCTCCGGCACGTCGTGTCCGCGCAGCCAGTCGATGAGCCGCGGGTGGTCGTCCACCGCACAACGCACGAGCCAGCCCGGATTGCACCACCAGTCGTCGCGCACGAGACGCACGCCGATGCCCCCGAGCGATGCTTCGCGGTGGTCGAAGAGCCGCGAGGGGGCGTTCGCTCCCGCGGCGGCCAGCCACGCCTCGGCGGCCGGACCACCCAGGAGCAGGCTGGCCCATGCCGACGAATCATCGATCAGTTCCACGCGCTCGCGGATGTGATAGTGCTCGAGGTGATCGCGGAGCCGGGGGCCGAGGCCGGGAGCGGCATCGAGCACGACACCATCGTCCACCCGCAAGGCCACGGCCAGTGCGATCACCCAGCCACGGCCGTCGAGGAAGAACGTTTCGGTGCCGGCACCGGTGGCCAGCGGGACGAGCGCCGCCGTCGCGAAGTTGTCGAGGAAACGTGCCGCGTCGGTGCCGGTGGCGAGCACGGTCGTCCGGGGGCCAAGATCGGCCCAGGCGAGCCGATCGCGAAACGATTCGTATCCGGGGGGGGCTGTCATGGGGCGGGGCGTGATGGAACCGGCGTGGAGGCCAGCCTCGCCGACCCCGGCACCGGTTTTTCATGGTGGATGGGGACATCGTCCCAGAGTTTGTGATCTGCTCCAGTGTCGTGCGGCCGAAACCGGCTGAAAAGCCAGGCCATGGAATTTTTTCCGGGGCGCGAACGCTTCTCCCGCGGGCTCCGTACAGACTCCGCCGCGACATCGATCGCCGGAGAGTCAGGAAACGGAGGCCCGGATCATGGCAACTGTCGACCGCCCACGCTCCCACCAGGATGAATTCGACGACGGTTCGCCGTTCGATCCGCTGGGGATCGCCGACACCGAGCATTCCGACGTGGTCCAGGCGGAGGCCGACTGCCTCGCCCAGGTCCGCGTGGGTCGGATGCACCCGGGCCCGGCCCGACGGCCGTCTGCACGGCGGCTCCATCGCATCGCAGACGTCCGGCGTCGGCAGGGTGTGACGCTTCGCAACGTCGCCCGTCGTCTGGGTGTCGAGATCGGCGTGATCCGTCGGCAGGAGCAGCCCGATTGCGACCTTCGGCTCTCCGAACTGCAGCGCTGGCAGCAGGTGCTGGAGGTGCCGGTGGCGGAACTTCTCGAGGAGGGCGAGGATCAGCTCTCGGGCCCGGTGCTGGAACGGTCGCGGATGGTGAAGCTGATGAAGACGGCCGCCGCGCTCCGCGAACGCACCGGCGGCACGCCGGTCGGTCGGATCGTGGCGATGCTGATCGACCAGATCTTGGAGATCATGCCGGAACTGGAGGACGTGACGCCCTGGCCCACCGTCGGCCCACGGCGAACGCTTGACGACGTCGGGCGGGCCGCCCGCCACGTCGTGCCGGAAGACATCTTCCGCCGCGGCTCGTAGCGACCTTTGACGCGGCCGTCATCCCCCTCCCGACGTCGGCGTGGACGATCCTTGGTGTGGCTGGTGTGGCTTGGGCGGCCGATCCTCGGCGAGGAGCCCGATGGTCGTCGCCGCGACGAAGCCGAAGAGCACGCTTCCGAAAAGGATCCATGCGGCGATCGCCAAGCCGACGTGATCCCGCAGCCAGACCCGCAGCGGCGGCTCCGCGCTCCGGGGAACTTTCCGCTGCACCGGCCCAGTCACCGGCACGTCGCGGCCCGACTGCGCTGCCATGTCGCGGCGGAACGCGTCCCAGTCATCCTGTACGGCCGGCCGCGCGAGCTGGTCGAGCCAGGCCGACCTCACTTCCAGCAGCAGGGCCGGGGGCACCGCCATGAAAGCCAGCCAGGCCACCGCGAGAATGAATCTGAGCGCGCGTCTCGACGGCCGGAGGGGGGAAGGCATGACCGTCTATTTTGCCCGATTTTATCCGCTTTCCCAAGCGGACGACCGCTCTGGCGGGCCGTTGCATCCTGCTCTGGCAGGCTCGTTCCACAGTCTGCTAGGGTTCCGCCCCTCCGACGGCGGTCGGATCTGCCTGCAGGATCGCGATGCCCATGCTCCGACGACCATGTTCAACGTCCGGTGTGCCGGCCATCCGCCGACGTGCGGTGATGGCGCTGCTCCTGGTGGCGGTCGCTGGGGCGTCGGGGACAGCCCGGGGGCAGGGGGGCTGGTTGCCGACGTCGTGGTTCACGGCCCAACCCGTCGATGCGGCGGCGATGTATCCGCTGGCGGAAAAGGACGGGCCGTGGCTCGTGATGGCCGCCACCTTTCGAGGCGACGGCGCCCGCGGTGACGCCCGCCGGTTGGTGCATGAACTTCGCGGCAAGCACAAGCTCCAGGCTTACACGCACGAGAAATCGTTCGATTACACCGGTGATGTGCCGGTGATGGGGCTCAACCCCGACGGGACGCCGAAGAAAATGCGGTATGCCAAGGCCGAGCAGGTGCTCGAGGTGGCGGTGCTCGTGGGCGACTTCGCGTCGTTCGACGATCCGCGTGGCCAGAAGATGCTCGCCAAGATCAAGGGCCTGCATCCCGTCGCGCTCACCGGCGAGAGCGGCAAGAGCCGATCCTTCGCCGACTTCCGCAGGATGATCGGTATCGATGGGAAAGGGGCGAAGGGGCCGATGCACACGGCCTTCGTGACGCCCAACCCGTTGCTCCCCGAGGACTACTTCACGCGCGAGCAGGCCGACGAGTTCGTGCTGCGCATGAACGCCGACGTCACCCACAGCCTCCTCGACTGCCCCGGCCGCTACTCGGTGCGGGTGGCCACCTTTGCCGGTTCTGGCACGTTCGATCAGAAGGCGATCGCTGGCGGGGATGGGGAGATGCCGCTGGAAAGCCGGCTCGTCGAGGCGGCGGAGCAGGCCCACAAGCTCACCATCGCCCTGCGAAAGCAGGGCTGGCAAGCCTGGGAATACCACGACCGGGAGTCGAGCATCGTCTGTGTGGGGAGTCTCGACCAGATCCGGGTGCAGCAGGCGGATGGAGCCGTCGGTCAGCACCCGGAAATCACCCGAATCGTCGCCGCCCTTGGAGCCGACCCGGCCATGCTGGCCGCGGGAAAAACCGTGGCCCGGCGGGCGGGAGGCGTCCTGCTCGACGTCCAGCCCAAACCGATTCAGGTGCCTCGGGCTCCCGCCACCTGGCGGTGAGAATTCCGGCGTCTGGCGGATGCGGGTTCGCACGCTGGCTGGGCGAGCGACGGGGCCGCATTCGTGTAGAGTGCCGTCATGCAACGCACGCTGATTTTGGGCACGACGAACGAGGGAAAGGTACGAGAGCTCGTCGAGCTGCTCGTGCCGCTCGGCATCGCCTGCCGTTCGCTGAAGGGTTTGGCGGACGCGGTGGAGGTTGATGAGACCGGCGCGACGTTCGCCGAAAACGCCGCCCTCAAGGCCTCGCTCCAGGCCCGGGCGCTGCGGGCCTGGGTGCTCGCGGAGGACAGCGGTTTGGTCGTGCCGTCACTCGATGGAGCCCCGGGAATTTACTCGGCACGATTCGCCGGGCCCGGTGCCACGGATGCGGCGAACAACGCCCTGCTCCTCGAGCGTCTGGCGGGCCTGCCGGAAAGGAAGCGCGCGGCTCACTACGCCTGCCATGCGGCGCTGGCCGATCCCGAGGGGGTCATCGTGGCGACGGCTTCGGGCACGTGCGGCGGCCGGATCGCCGAGTCCCCGGCCGGAGCCGGCGGCTTCGGCTACGATCCCCTGTTCGTCGTCCACGAATACCACCGCACGTTCGGCGAGATCGCCCCGGCCGTGAAGGCGGTGATCAGCCATCGGGCCCGGGCGATGCGGGCCCTGCTGCCGTCGATCACGCGGCACCTGGCGTGAGAGCCGCATGGCCGTTGCCGGCGGCCGAATTCCCGAGCCGCCGGCGGATGACCCGCAGCACCTCCGGCGTGCCGTCCATCCGGCCGGCGAGGCCGGCGAGGGCCGGGGCGAACCGACCACGGCCATCGAGAAACGTGCGCACGCGGGACTGGTTCACCTCCTCCAGAAGCATGAACTCACCGCAGCCCATGCCCGCCAGGAAGTGGCTGTTCATCAGCTGCTCGGCGTGGGACCGCTCGGGGAGCACGAGCATCGGCTTCCCGAAGTGCAGTGATTCGCCGATCAGCTGATTGCCGGCGGCTGCCACCACCGCCGAGCAGGTGGAGAGATCCTCGATGAACCGTCGCTCGTCGATGGCGTGGAACGACACGTTGCCCACGTGCTCGCGGCGGCCGAGGCCATACACCCGCACGGGCATGCCGCAGTCGGCCAGCGCCTCGACCGCGGAAAAGGGCGTGTGCCGCCGCAGGTAGGAGAGCACGAAGCCCCCGTCGCTCGGCCGCTGGCTCGTGATCGCCGTCCGCAAGAGCGGCCCCACCTGCACGACGTGTTCCCAGCCACGGCGCAGCGGAGGCCGGAAGAATGCCGAGACGACCGTGTCGGTCGCATCCGCGACGTAGAGCCAGACGGCGTGGCCCATGAGCCACGCATTCCAGCGGAGCGACCAGGGAAGTGAATCCAGATCGTAGGCGAGCAGAAAGTGCTGGTGATCGACGCTCACCAACGGAATGCCCAGGCGCTTGGCGGCCCGGGGCAGCGCCGGCTCGAAATCGGTGATCGCGAGGTCCGCGCCGAAGGCGTCGAGTTCACCGATCAGTCGATCCACGACCGGCCCGAGCAGCCGGGCCTGGTAGTCGAATCCGACGGCGATCGATCGCATGACGTCGAGTCGCCCGCCGGTGTACTGGAACACGATGCCCGGAATCTGCCGAACCTCGACGCGATCGTGCCCCGCGGCGAACCGGTCGCGAAGAAAGACGTAGGCATCGGCCGACGTGTAGACGAGCACGTCGTGCTCGAGTTCGAGAAGTTCGACGAGCGTGGCGATCCGCGTGGCGTGGCCGCGCCCTTCGCCGCAGACGCTGATCGCAATTCTGGCCATATTGTTCGTTCCGAGTCCGGCGGCTGGGGGCGGAAATGCTTCGCCACCATTGTGTCCTGCCGGCTGCTGGCGCGAGAATCCCTGGATGTTCAGGAATCGTGGCGGCAGGTGCGCCCCCGTGAAGGATCGGACGATGTCTCGACAGCCTCCACCCACGCCGGTTGGTCGGGTCCTGGCGGCCCTGGTGGCCCTGGCGGCGGCGACGGGAATGGCCGACGAGGCGACGAAACCGGATGCGGGCGGGATCGGACGGCTGGTGAGGGATCTGAATGCGGCCTCCGTTGCCAGTCGTGATGCCGCCGAAGAGGCGATCCTCGAGATGGGGTCGATGATCCTGCCGCAGGTGGTCGCCGCTCAGGAAGGAGCTATCGGCGAGGCGGCCTTGCGACTGCGAGGGATCCAGCAGG
Source organism: uncultured Chitinophagaceae bacterium (assembly GCA_964581215.1). GTDB lineage: Bacteria > Planctomycetota > Planctomycetia > Pirellulales > UBA1268 > CACORA01. Next base: position 8,468 of record CAZONY010000038.1, read on the forward strand.
AGCTCGAGGAGGCGGCCACCAGCGAAGCGGTCGAAGCGGCCGTCGACGCGTTGGCCGTTGCGGTGGCGGCGGTCGAGCCGGTCGCCGGGGGCAGCGCGGTCCGCCTCGTGTTACGGGCCGGCTGGGGAGATGAATCCCCGCCGTTGGCGATCCGCCTTCCGCTGCGATCGATCGTGGCCGACGGCCCGGCAGGAGAAGCCATGCTGCCGACGCATCGGACAGCGGTTGTCGAGCCCGCCATCCCGCCCGGCGCGACGGCGGCCGACCTGCCCATCACGCTGGTGCAGCCGAAGCATCGGCTCGACTCGCTGGCGGCGATTCGGGGCACGCTGACGCTCTGGCTCGCAGGTCGGGAGCATGCGTTCGACGTTCCACTCGACGGCCCGGTGCCGCGGACGATTCGGGTCGGCCGGGCGACGGTGACTCTCGACGACGTGGAAGCGCGGCAGGGCATCCTGCGAGTCAACGCGAGCATCGACTATGGCGCGGCGACGGAGGCACTGGCCTCGCATCGTCCGTGGCTGGCATCCCGTCCGATCGAGGTCATGGACTCGACCGGGGCCCTCCTGCCCCGTCGCGAACAGGTGACGATCGCCCGAAGTGACCGTGGCCTGACGGCCGAGGCGTCGTTCGCGGTTTCCGAGTCCCGGCGGCAGGCCGGCGACGAGCCGCCGCTGGCCGGTCTGCGGCTGCGCTGGCGACTGCCGATGGCGATCCACGAGGTGCCGCGAGATTTCGTGGTGCGCGACGTGCGGCTTTCCGTGCCGGCCGCCGCCGCCCGCGTTCGCTGAAACCCCAGTATCGCCTGCCTTTCCGGGTTGTGGGAGCACTGCCGCGACGGTACCTTCCGCCACCGACACCCCGATTTCAGTCCCGGTGAGCAGCGTCCATCATGGTCGCCATGAAGATTCGTTCATTCGTGCTGATCGTGTGCATGGTCGTCGTGCCGGGCCTCGCTCTTTTTTCCCACCTCACGCCCCCGTCGGTCCGCGACCTGATGCGACGGACGCTCTGCGACCCGTTCTGCCAGGGCGTTGGTCTGCTCGCCCAGGCGGTGCCGTCGGCGCCGGCGTCCACATCCACGCCCATGCCCAACGAACCGGAAACGGCTCCTTCGCCGCCGGCGGTCCCGGAGCCCCCATCCCCGCCGGTCCAGGCAGCGGCATCGGCTGACGTCCCGCGGTCGCCGGCCGAGTGGGCGGCGCTCGGAACCCTGCGGAAGGAACTCACCTCGCTTGGGGCGACGGCGATCGACTGCCGGCCACAGCCGGGTGACGTGGCCGGCTACGCCAGCAGTTGTCGGATCGGTATCGATCCGCAAGGCCAGCTCCATCGGATGTTTCATGGTCGTGGTGCCGACGCGCCCGCCGCGATGCAGTCGCTCATCGAGCAGGTTCGCGCCTGGCAGACGCGGCAGGCCGGCGGTTTGCCGGCTCGGTTCTGAACGAGGAGACGGCGGATGAAGCCGCGCTGCCAGCATCGCGGGATCCAACGGCTGCCGCGCAAGCCGTCCATTGGCGGCAGTTCCTCCCAGGGGCTGGCTGCGCGGTTGGCGGCGGCCCAGGCGGCCGGACGCCTCCGGCTCTGGACACCGGCGGCGGTGGAGCGCCATGGTTCCGTGCGGCGGCGGGGCCGCAAGCCGCGGGTGGCCCGGGGTGGCCCGGCGCGGGAAGCGCCCGTCCCGGGGCTGCATCCCCGCAGTGACGAACTCGCTCGGCTGGAGGCGGTGCTCTACCTGGCTCGTGAACCGCTCACCGTGCGACGTCTGGCGAGGCTCGCCCGCCTGACCGACGGCTCGCGGGCCCGTGTGCTTCTGGCGGAACTCAAGCGGCTGCAGATCGAATCGGGCAGCGCCTTTCGTGTCGAACAGATCGCCGGCGGGTTTCAGTTGCTGACCCGCAGCCCATTTGGCCCCTGGGTGCGGCGGATGCTGGAGTCGCCGGCCGAGACGAGGCTGTCGCAAGCCGCCATGGAGACGCTTGCCGTCGTCGCCTACCGCCAGCCTGTCACCCGGAGCGAGATCGAGGCGATCCGTGGCGTGGGCTGCGAGGAGATGCTCCGGCAGTTGCTGGAACGGGATTTTGTCGCCGTCGGGGGGCGGATCGAGGAATTGGGGCGGCCCAACGTCTACGTCACGACGCGGCGTTTCCTGCAGGGGTTCGGGCTGGCCCGGATCGAGGATTTGCCGCCGATTTCTGCGGTCTCGGTCACCGGCGAAATCACGGATCCAGTGGCCTGAAACCGTTTCAGCGGGGCCACTTGCAGCGGCCGGCGGCGGTCGGCAAACTCTCCCGGCTCGGCTGGCCGCGTTGACGTCAACGGAGCGGTGGCGAAATACTTTTCGCCGCGGCGCGTCGGGCTTCCGGTGGAGTGGCCCGAAGGTCGGTCAGGCTCGAAGCAACGATTTTCATTTGCTCAACAGCGTAGGTTTCGTCAAATTGGTTCAGGTTCGCGGCTGACGATGCCGATCGTGGTGTGCGATCGGATCGGTTCGGACGTGAAGAAACGCGAGGAGGTTTTGCCGTGACGCTTGCCGTGGGTTCCAGAGGGCATCAGGACGTGTTGTCTGCCGACGTGTTCTCTTGGAGCGAACTGCCAGACCTGTTGGCCGCCGAAGCGCTGTTCGAGACCATGGGCGAGTTCACGCCGGGCCACCCCGGCACTGCGACCGTGGTTGCCGGCAAAGAAGATGAAGACCTCGACGAAGATGACGAAGACGAAGACTTCGAGGATGACGAAGACGAGGACGACGAAGACGAGGACGAAGACGAGGAATTCGAAGACGACGATGAGTGGGAGGAGGTCGACGACGAAGAGGACGAAGACGAGGACGAAGACGAAGAAGAGGGCGACGAGGAAGAAGAAGAGGAAGAGGACGAGGACTGGGAAGACGAAGACGAGGACTGGGAAGACGAAGACGAGGATGAAGACGAGGAAGAAGACGACGACGACTGATCGAGCCTCGTCGTCTTCGGCTCACTCGGCCATCTCGATCCCCATGTTCCGGCCCCGGCGGTCGATCCCGACCGCCACTCGCGGTCCTGCGGCACCGAGCCGAGCGACCATGTCGCCTTGATCGGCGAGCGGCAGGCCGTCGATCGTGACAATACGATCCCCCACGACGAGCCCGGCCCTTGCCGCCGGTGACTCCGGGGCGACCCGCACGACGACTGGCACGTGCGGCTCTGCAGGATCGCCGCGGGTGCCGATTCCCCACCGGCCGCGATTGCCCCCGGCAGCGGTCGCCTCCAACAGTTTCCGCGACGACTCCGCCTCGCCTCGGCACTCCGGTCGGAAAACGGGGGGCTCGCCGGGAGCGTCGGCCACGGCCAGCGCGGTTGCAAAGACGAGTCGCGCTACCGGTTGGAGACCCTCGAGGTTGACGAGGTGCACGTCGTCGCTGGGGCGGTGGTAGTTGTCGTGAAGCCCCGTGTGGAACATGAGCGTGGGGATTCGCTTCTCGATGAACGGGTAATGGTCGGAATCAGGGTCGATCTTCCAGTCAAACGCGAGTTCGAGGGGCGCGATGCCGGGTCGGTTGTTGGCCGCCACCGTCAGCGACCGCAAGGCCTTCGCGGTACGGCTGCCGTACACCTCCACACGTTCGCCCCGCAGCCGGCCGATCATGTCGATGTTGATGCAGAAGACGATCCGGAAATTCTTCAGCGGCTCGGGCCGTACCCGGAGGAAGTGGTAGGAGCCGAGCAGCCCCTTCTCTTCGCCGTCCCAGAAGGCGACGAGAATCGAACGGCGCGGAGGAGAGGGGAGTTGTTTCAGCGCCTCGGCACATTCGATGAGCCCGGCCACGCCGGAGGCGTTGTCGTCGGCTCCGTTGTGAACGAATCCGAACGGCCCGAAGCTGTTGTCGGCGTTTCCGTAGCCGACGTGGTCATAGTGGGCGCTCACGACGACGAGTTCGTCGGCGACGGCGGGGTCGCTGCCTCGGGCCAGGGCGAGGATGTTCCGCATGCTGCCGAACGTCTGGAAATACGTGCCGGCGTCTCCCGCGGGCTCGAGGCCGAGGCCGTCGATCGCATCGACGACGTACGTGCCGGCGGCGCGGCCACCGCGGCTGCCGGCCTCGCGGCCCTCGAAGGCGTCATCGGCGAGCGCCGCGACGTGTCGTGCGGCGTCGCGGGCGGTGATCGTCGCGGCGGCGGCGGCCATGTGGCTGGCGGTCGTCAGTTCCGTCGCCGTCGAGGGCTGCGGTGGGCCGCTGGCGAGCGCGGTGGCGGTGGCGATCATCAGCAGCGACCGCGAATCAAGGAATCTCATGACGAACAGCGCCTCCTTGCGTGACCGCCGGGGAAAGCCCAGAATAGAATCCGCGATTCTTCCCAGGTCCATGGGGATTTTCGTGAGCCGGAGAGGTGGCAGAGCGGTCGAATGCGCGTCTTTGCTAAAGACGTGTCCGGTCAAAAGCTGGACCGCGGGTTCGAATCCCGCCCTCTCCGTTTTTCGGTTTCGCAGTGTTTCGCACCGGGTCGCACGAACTCGCAGAAGTGACGGC
>CAZONY010000039.1:0-6629 GCA_964581215.1 uncultured Chitinophagaceae bacterium
AGGCTTCCTGCTGCTTCTGCCAGTCGGCGTCGGTCGTGTCCTTGCCCCGTCGCGGCGCCTGCGGCGGCGGCAGCCGGCCCGGCGGCAGCCGGAGAAAATCGACATGGAAGAGGCCGCTCGTGCGGCCCATCTCCTCGAGCACCGGCTCGGCCGTGGCAATCGAACCATGACGGAAGCCCGCCGTCACCGTCACCACGAGGTACCGGGCTGGTGGTGTGGCGTCATCGGCCCGGGCGGTGCCGGCGGCGATGCCAGCGAGCGTGGCCAGGAGGAGCAGGCGGACATGCATGATGGGGAATCCTCACGGGGGTGACATGGAACGTTTTACCGCTTTTGCTTTCGCGGCAGCCCCTCGGGGCCATACGGATCGACCGGGTCGGGGTTGGGGCTCGGCATGGCCGCAGCGACGCTTGTCCGCCAGGCCGCCAGGCGGTCGCGGAGCGCCGCGGCGCGCTCGGGACGCTCGGTGGACAGATCCCGTCGCTCGCCGGGATCCGTCGCCAGGTCGAAGAGTTCGAGACGACCGTCCTCGAAATGTTCGACCAATTTCTCACAGCCCGGGTGGGGGCCGTCGCCCGCGATGATGGCCCCCGCCGGTCGGCCGCCCTGGTTGGGGTAGTGCGGGTAGTGCCAGACGAGGTCGCGGGGCGGGAGCACGGCCGATCCCGCGAGCACCGGCCGCAGGCTCGTGCCGTCGAGGATGGCGTTCGGAGGCAGCGTGGCGCCTCCGGCATCCAGCAGGGTGGCCGCCACATCGAGCGTGGTGGCGGGGACGTCGCTGGTCGTGCCGGCCTTCACCACGCCGGGCCAACGCACGATGAGCGGCACGCGAATGCCTCCCTCGTAGAGATAGCCCTTGCCGGCCCGCAGCGGGAGGTTCGACGTCGGCGATCCCTCGGCGGTGGCGAGGCCGCCATTGTCGCTGGTGAAGATGACCAGCGTGTCGTCACGGGCGCCGGCTTCGTCCACGGCGGCCAGGATGGTCGCGACCGTGTCATCCATTTCCCGCACCATGGCCGCGTACACGGGCAGATCCTGCACGGCCCGGGCCTTGCGGTCTCCCTCGTCGATCTCCCGCGGTCCGGCGGCGGGGAGGGCCGCCGCCCGCGCCGCCTCCGCGGCGACCAGATCCTGGCGCGCCGCCAGCGGCACGTGCACCGAGTGCATCGGCACGTAGCACAGCCAGGGACGGTCGCGGGTGGACGTGATGAAGGCGGCGGCCTGCGCGGCGATCGCCCGCGCGTGCATCGGATCCTCGGCCGGCCCCCGGCCCGGGGACACGTTCGTCGAGCCGGTCGCGTCGTAGCCATGCAGGCCGATGTCGGCGGGCGGACCCAGGTGCCACTTGCCAAAGACCCCGGTCGCGTAGCCCGCGGCCTTGAGCCGCTCGGCGACCGTCACCTCCGCGTCCGGCAGGGCATGGAGATACTCGGCCGGCAGCAGGCTGCCGCGCCGGTTGCCGGCGATGAAGTTCGTGATTCGCACCCGCGCCGGATGCCGACCCGTGACGAGGGCGGCACGGGTCGGGGAGCAGACCGGGCACGCGGCGTAGCCGCGGGTGAACCGCATCCCGTCGGCGGCCAGCCCGTCGATCGCCGGCGTGCGATAAAACGTGCTGCCGGTGCAGCCCAGATCGTGGGCCCCCAGGTCGTCGGCGAGAAAGACGAGCAGATTCGGGCGCCGGGCCGTCCCCTCTGGCCCGCGATCGGGATCGCGACGCTGGCTCACCCGGGGATGCCACCAGGCGTCGAGACTCCGCGTCAGGGTCTGGACGACTTCGGCGTGGGCCTCGGCCACGTTCTTCATCTCGTCGGGATCGGCGGCCAGGTCGTAAAGTTCCACTTCACCACGGTCGTACCGGGCCTTCGACTCGGGATCGACTTTTCGCCCCTCGCGGGCCGGAAAGCGGCCGCCACCACCGGCACTCGCCGGCACGATCAGTTTCCAGCACCGGCCGTCGGGCTCCTGCCGCACCGTCCATCGCCAGAGCAGGCTCTGCGACGGATCGGCAAGATCGACGAGCGTGTGCGTGAAGCACTCGCCGAAGAGCTGCTGGCGGGCGGCCACGGCCGCGCCGTCGAGCAGATCGATGCCGGGCACGCCGGCCGGGGCCGGCACACCGCAGGCGGCCAGCACCGTCGGCAGGATGTCGAGCGAACTGGCCAGCGCCTCGCTGCGGCCCGGCTCGATCGCCCCCGGCTGGCGGAGCATGATCGGCGTCCGCAGGCCGCCGTCGTAGGGGGAGAGCTTCGACTTCGCCGCGAAGCCCCCCTTCACCGGATCCGTGATCCAGCCGTTGTCGGTGACGTAGACGACGAGCGTCTCGGACGCGAGCCCCTCGCGGTCGAGGTGGTCGAGCAGGTCCCCGACGCTGCGGTCGAACCGCTCCACGTTGCCCCAGTACCGCGCCACGTGCACGCTGTCGGTGCGGCTCGCATAGTGATCGACGAGTTCCTGGCCCGGGTCGTGCGGGTCGTGCGGCAGCATCGGGGCATACCAGACGAGGACTGCCTTGCGTTCCGCCTCACACAGGCCGATGACACCGTAGATCCGCTGCATCGCCGCGCGGCCGATCGAGAGCCCGTCGTCGCCATGCCGCCCGCCCTGCGTCATGCCCTCGGTGAACCCGCCTCGGGAAAAACGTCCCTGCCACCACTTGCCCGTCTGCAGGCTGGCGTAACCATGCCCGGCCAGCAGGCTCGGCAGCGTGGGCCATTCGGCCAGGTGCCGATTCATGGCCTCGCGCCCTTCGTCGAAACGTTTCCTGCCCTCGGGCGTGGTGCGGGCCACCCCCGGCTTCTCGGGCGGGTCGTTGCCCACGATCCGGTGCTCGTGCGGATAGCGACCGGTGATAAGCGAGGCCAGACTGGGCGAACACAGGCTCGACGGCACGTAGCCCCGCGTGAACACAAGGCTCTCCCGCGCCAGCCGGTCGAGCGCCGGCGTCCGCAGGTGGGGATGCCCCATGAAGGCGTAGTCGCGCCAGTGCTGGTCGTCGGAAACGACGAGCACGACGTTCCGCGGCCTGGCATCCGCCGGCGGCGTGGCCACGGCCGTACGATCCAGAGCCACGGTCAGACACGCCGCCAAGGCCAGCAGACGCTTCGCTGCCCCGCCGTTCCACCTGTGCATGAAGCATTCCTGACTGTTCGCCACGGTACCATGGCGGGATCGAGCAGGCCTCGACGACCGCCGCGTCGGCTTGCGGCAGGCGATTCCGGTATTGTGACACCCCAGCAGGATGGCTGCCACCGATGCTCCCGTCTCGATCAACGGGCCAAAACAGCGTGCTCGTGCTGGCCGCAGTCGTGTGGATCGGTTTTCCGTCACCAACTCGGGGGGATGAGGGAGCCATCGACCCCCCTCCCTTTGGCGACAGGTTTCGACACCTCGATGGCTGGACGACCGGCGCGTGGTGGAAGAACACCGCCACGAAGCCCTTCTCCCTCGACGTCCCCCGGCAGGACGTGATCGCGTTCGCCCTCTACACCGTCACCGTGCATCCCGTGAGGGGAGGCATGCGTACCCCGGCCGACGCCACGCTCAAGCTCACGGCGCAGCTTTTTCCGCTCAAGCCGGGTGAGCCACGGGAGGCCCGCCTCGAAGTGCGGCGGGGCGACGCCTGGGAGGAGGTCGGCCGCGCGACCGTGCACGAGCCAGGCTGGGATGCCCACTTCCGCGTCGGGCACTGGGACGCCACCCGCGATCATGCCTACCGCGTGCGGCATGGCGAGGCGGCTTCGTTCGAGGGTCTCGTCCGGCGGGATCCCACCGAGAAACAGACGATCTCCGTGGGCGTGCTCTCCTGCAACTCGTCCAAGACGCCCGGCCCGCGCGAGGAGATCGTGGCGGGGCTGCGGGCATCCGACCCCGACCTGCTCTTCTTCGCCGGCGACCAATCCTATCGCCACGAACAGCACACCTACGCCTGGATCGAGTTCGGTCTCCAGTTTCGCGACGTGATTCGCGACCGGCCCACCGTGACGATCCCCGACGATCACGACGTCGGCCATCCAAACCTGTGGGGCGCCGGCGGCAAGAAGGCCCTCCGCAAGGACGGCGCCGACGGCGGCTATTTTTATCCGGCCAGCTACGTGAACATGGTCGAGCGGCAGCAGACCTGGCATCTGCCTGATCCGGTCGATCCTGCACCGATCGACCAGGGAATCGGCGTCTATTTCACGCGGCTGGTGCTGGGCGGCGTCGACTTTGCGATCCTCGAGGACCGGAAGTTCAAAACCGGGCCGGCCGGCACGGTTCCCCAGATGGGCCCGCGCCCGGACCATGTCGTCGATCACGCCGCGGAGCGTGGGGAACTCGACCTCCCGGGGCTGGAACTGCTCGGGAAGCGGCAGCTGACCTGGCTCCGGACCTGGGCCGACGACTGGCAGGGCGTCCGCGCGAAGTGCGCCCTCTCGCAGACGGCCTTCTGCGGGGCCGTGCACCTGCATGGCACGCCCGACAACCGGCTTCTGGCCGACCTCGACTGCAACGGCTGGCCGCAGTCGGGACGCGACGAGGCGCTGCGGATTCTCCGCCGGGCCGGAGCGACGCATCTCTGCGGCGATCAGCACCTCGCCGTGGTGGTGAAGCACGGCATCGATACCCATGGCGACGGGCCGTGGTCGTTCACCGGTCCGGCGATCGTCAACACGATCTACGGCCGGTGGTGGCACCCGCGCGACGAAAAAGCCGGCGCGAACCCGGTGCCGGGCAGCCCGCTCCCCTGGACGGGCGACTACGAGGACGGCCTGGGCAACAAGATTTCCATCGTGGCATACGCCAATCCCGGCGACGTGACCGACGAGCGGCAGCGGGGCGACGGCTACGGGATCGCCCGCTTCGATTTCGCCGACACGACCTGCGGCGCGGCTGGCACGCTCACGTTCGAGTGCTGGCCGCGGTTTCCTCGGCCCGGGGCCGATGGCCGACCCACCCAATACCCAGGCTGGCCCGTCCGGGTGCCGATCACGGGGCGCGGGCTTTGACCGGGGCCATCCGCCACGACACGCTCGTCGGCTGCGCGAGGGCGTTGGCCCAGGCGTCCGCGATCCCGGTGCCCGACGCCTTCAGCCGGAGCGCGTAGCGGCCGGCGACGCGCGTGCCGCTGACATCGGAGAGCGTGAAGGTGACGTTGTCGGTCGTCGTGATCCGGGCTCCGGCCAGGGAGATCCTCCGGCCACCCCGGGCGAGGACGAAGTCGTCGAGCGTCACCCCGGACACCGCGCGGTCGAACGTCACGACGAATGAACGCATCTGCCGCGACGTGACCGCCGCGATCGCCGCGAACCGGGCTGCCAGCGGCGGCGCGGGCGGAGTCGGCGGGGTCGGCGGCGGCAGGCCATCGACCGGCACGACGCGATAGTCGCCCCCGGCCGGGTTGACGAGCACCGGCCGCACCGTGTTGATCGCGTTCTGATCGAGGATGTCGGCCGCCAGGAGCGGCGCTTCGATCCCGAGCGGAAGGTCGGCCGGGCCGTTCCAGATCACGTTGCCAAACAGCCGGAGACCCGTGTCGGCCCGCGCCGGCGCGGGGATGTTGGACCCGGTCGGCGTCGCCCGTGGCCCGGCCAGGGCGAGGTGCTGCCACTGGCTCTGGAAGCCGTCCGGATTGAGCACGACGTTGTTCGCAATGATGACGTTGGCATTGGGGATCGGCACCTCGGCGCCGACCGTGGCGGTGCCCCAGCCACCCTGCGCGAGCAAGGCCCGGCACGTGGCGGCGTCGCCGTCGCATGACCGCGATCCGAAGCCCACCTCGATCACGTGGCTACGGGCCCCGACCCGGTAGAGGACGTTGTCGGACATGACGATGTTCACGCCCCCATTCACGCCGATGCCGGCGCCTTCCGTGTCGTGAACGACGTTGTCGGTGAACGTGATGTCGTAGGCCTCGTACTGCAACCATGGCGCCACCATGAACTCGAAGCCGGTTCCCTGGCCGGCGGTGAAGCCGCCGGTGCCGGCGTCGAAGAACTCGTTGCCCCGGATCGTGAGCTGGGCCGAGCCCCCCTTCGCATACATCGCCCAGTCGCCGGCCCGGTGGATCCGGCTGCCGACGACGTGGCCATACTGCACCGCCACAAAATCGACGGCGTTGTCCCATGCCCCTGAAATGTCGCAGTCTTCGATGTAGACGTGCTGGCACTGGTTCACCTTGAGCGCCTCCTGCGGCACGTCGTAGCTGGCGAGCGTGCCGAGCCCGCGGACGGTCGTGTCGCGGAGGAGGATGTGGGAACAGGCCTCGAAGTGGAGCACGTCGCCGCCGCGGGCCGAGATATCGAGGCCGTCGAAATAGAGAAAGCGGCAGCCGAACACGTTCACGGTCGGCAGCCGGGCAGTTCCGGCGCCGTCGGCCGCCCGCACGATGATCGGCGCGGTGAGCGTGCCCAGCCGGTTCTCCCAATAGTTCGGCACGATCGATGCGGCGTAGGTCCCGGCGACGAGGTTGATCCGCACGCCCTCGGTGAGGACGGCAGCAGCCGGAATCCGCCGCCACGCCTCGGAGAGCGTCCGCACCGCCTCCGACCGTGACTCTCCCGAAGCCGCATCACTGCCGACGGACGGATCGACCCAGATATCCACGAGCGTGGGACTGCCGACATCGAATACGGGAAGCGGCGCCGCCG
>CAZONY010000039.1:6729-12704 GCA_964581215.1 uncultured Chitinophagaceae bacterium
GTCCCACCGCCGCCGATCTTGAATGGGCGGCCGTTGGGGGCCGAAAACTCCTTCTCGTGCGGCAGGCCGGCCGCGACCGCGATCGTCGTGTTGAAGTCGGCCACCGTCACGGCATCCCGATCGGGACGGAAGCCCCGCTCGTCGCTCGCGCCGTGCACCACGCCCCCCTTGATGCCGGCCCCGGCCAGCACGCAGGAGAAGACGGCCGGATGATGGTCGCGGCCGGCGTTCTGGTTGATCTCGGGGGTCCGGCCGAATTCGGTCGCGAGCACGACGAGCGTGGTTTTCAAGAGGCCGCGATCGGCCAGATCGTCGAGCAACGTGGCCATGCCGGTGTCGAGCGTGGCCGCCCGCTCGGGAAGATCGTCGAAGATGTCCTGGTGCATGTCCCAGGGCCCGAGTTCCACCTCGACGCACCGCACGCCCGACTCGACCAGCCGCCGGGCGAGCAGGCATCCCTGGCCGAACGTCGTCTCGCCATAGCGGTCACGGGCCCCCTCCGGTTCCTTCGAGATGTCGAAGGCCTCCAGATCGACGCTGCCGAGCAGTCGCGTGGCGTCCTTGTACATCTGGTCGTAGGCGGCGATCTGTGGACCGGCATGGAGCTTCTTGAAGTCCCGATCGATCCGGTCGGCGAGCGTGAGCCGTCGCTGGAACTGCTTCTCGGAGAGGTAGGCGGGGCGGGTCGTGTTCTCCAGGCCCAGTTTCGGGTCGGCCACCGGCACCGGCCCGAGCGAGGCGTCGAGGAAGCCGGCCCCCGGATGCTCGTTACCGTTGCCGACGAGCACGTAGCCGGGCAGGTCGCGACTCCGTTTCCCCTTCACGTGCAACGTCCACGAACCCATCGAGGGGTGCACGATGCTGTTGATCTGCGGGTAGCTCGTCCGCATGAGATATGTGCCCTGCTCGTGGGCCCCGGTCTCGGTGGTCATCGCCCGGATCACGGCCAGCCGTTCGGACATCCCGGCGAGTTTCGGCAGATGCTCGCCGAACAGCACGCCGGGCGTCTTCGTCTGGATCGTCTTCGTCTCCCCCTGCTCCTGGCGGCCGGGCTTCGGGTCGAACGTGTCGAGATGGCTCATCGCCCCGCGCATCGTCAGCACGATCACGCCGGCATCGCCCCCCTTCGCGGCCAGGGCGGCCTGTGCCGGCATGGGCCGGCCCGCGATCGTGTCGAGCACCGTCACGCCCAGGGCGGCCCGCGCCATGTGCCCGAAGGCCGCGCGGCGCGACAGCGGGTCGTCGAAGAGGGAGATGGCCTTCATGGGTCGTGCCTCCGACGCCGCCCCCCACGGGGAACGCGGCGTGTCATTGGATGAAGATGAATTCCCGCGTGTTGAGCAGGGCCCAGATCAGATTGCCGCATCCGGCGGCGGGATTCTCGGCGGTGCGGATCTCCTCGCGGGCCAGCCTGCGATCCTCCGCCGAAGGCGGGTGCGAGAGCACCGACAGGAAGATGACATCGACCGCCTCCTGCGGCTCGTGGGAGAGCACCTCGTCGTAGATCACCGATCCCTTTTCCAGCATGCTGTGCGTGATCGGGCCGTTGAACATCGCGAGAATCTGCGGCACCGTGGCGACCGTGCGGGAGCCCTCGACCGTCTCCCGGTCGCTCTGGCCGAACTGCCGCAGGAAGTGCCCCAGCGGCAGCGGCGCCGGCATCTCGCTGGCCCGCACGAGCAGCTGGCCCCGGTAGCCGCACACCTGCTGCAGGGTCCGCAGGCGGCGTGGCGGCGCGTATCGATCCATGAACGCCCGAAACTGATCGTAGGCCGAGTCGAACGTCGCCGTCTGAAAATCGATCGTGGCCGCTGCGGCGATCTCGGCGGCGGTGGGACGTTGCGCGGCCCAGGCGTTGTGGGCCACGAGCGTGAGGATCGAGTCCCAGAGCTGCTCGGCCGTCATGCGGCGGAGCGCCGGGCCCGTGAAGCGGAAGGGGACGCCGGACGATGGATCATGGACCACGGCCCGCCGCTGGTAGGCGTCGGTGGCGACGAGGATGCGGACGAACTCCCGCAGGTCGAACTCCAGCCGGAGCATCTCGTCGGCGAGGTGCTCGAGGAGCTCCGGATGGCTCGGCGGATTGCCGGACTGGAAGTCGTCCACCGGCTCGACGAGCCCCACGCCCATCACCTTCTTCCACATCCGGTTGGCGATCGTGCGGGCAAACTGGCGGTTGTCGGGCGCGACCATCCAGGCGGCGAACTGCCCGCGCCGGTCGTCGGCCCGGGCCGACGACGGCACCTCGCCCCACAGCACGCTCGGGCTCACCACCGAGAGTGGCTCGGCATCGTCATACTGATAGTCATGGGGGAGCTTCAGCGGAGCGTCCGAAGAAGTCACCGCCGTCGTGTTCGCGGCGACGAACTGCACGAAGGGCGCCGGTTGATCGAGCTTCTGCCGAGCCTCCTGGATGAGTTTGAAGGCCTGCGGCTGCCCCCTGCCCCGGGGCCGCTGATCCTTGCCGCCGCGCGTGCGCGTGCCTGCCGTGTAGGCCGCGAGTTCGTAAAACTGGTGCTGCGTCCAGTCGTCGAAGGGGTGGTCGTGGCATTGGGCGCAGCCGATCTGGGTGCCGAGGAACACCCGCACCGTGTTATCGACGTAGGGAAGCGGCATCCCCGCGTCCCGCAGCTGAAAGCCCACCGCGGGGTTGTCCCACAGCCGCCCGTCGGCCGTGAGCATCTCGTGCACCCACTCGTCGTAGGGCCTGTTGGTGCGGATCGAGTCTTTCACGTACCAGAGGTAGGGCTCGAAGACGAGCTGCCGCTGCGGCCGCTCCTTGAGCCGGAGGATGTCGGCCCAGTAGTTGTAGAAGTGGCTGACGTAGTCGGGGCTTTCGAGCAGATCGTCCACGAGCCTCGTCCGCTTGTCCTTCGCCGCGGATCCGAGGAAGCGGACCACCTCGTCGTGGCTGGGGATCCGGCCGCCGATCTCGAGATAGACGCGCCGCAGGAACTGCTCGTCCGTCAGCGGCGCCGACGGGGTGACGCCGTGCGTCTGCCAGTGGGCCGCCAGCAGGGCATCGATCGTGGCCGCAGCCCGCTGCACGGCCGGGCGGGTAGACCGATCGACGGGGGCCACCTCCATGATCCTGCCCGATGGCGCGGCCATCACCGCCGCCGGCAGCCCGGGCCGCGGCGGCGGCCGCTGCGCGGGCCGGCTGGGGGGCTTGGGCGCGGCGGCGAGGCCTGCGGCCAGGATGGCCGCGGCCACGAGGCAGCGCATCAAAGGAGACGTCGGCGTCACACACCGGCCCATGGGCCACCTCACGGAATGATCATTCTCTCTGGAACGGCTGACCCCGGGCAAGGTTGCCCAGCAGGTTCCCCGTCGATCCCGGGGATCGGCCTGGGAGTGTGGCGGGCCGACGGGACCGCTCAATAGGCGTACGCGAACCCGCTGTAGCCGCCCGACGGGCTGCCGAGGCTGTCAAGCGACCAGTTGTAGCTTGTGTAGACCGTGAACCGCTGGCTGATGTTCCACTGCACCCCCAGTCCGCTGACCAGGTTCGACGGGAAGAAGGGAATGCCGGCGGCGTTGTAGAAGCCCTGGTAGAAGACGGCGACGGCCTCGGTGACCTGCTTCTGCAGGGCCCACTGCACGCCCAGATTGGGGAGGCTGAGCAGATCGGGGATGCCATCGCCGCCGATGCCGTAGAGGCCGGCGTTCCACTCCAGGAGCCAGTCGCCCGGCAGCCGGTGATCGACGAGCAGGATGAGGTTCGGCTCCGCGCCCACGTCGAAGGGCTTCGAGGCGATGCCGGTGAGCACGGCCGCCTCCACGCCGACGATCGGCACGAAGAGCTGATCGGCGTCGCCCCAGAGGTGCACCTTGATGTCGAACACCAGCGGGGCAAACCCATCCTGGGCCGGCGCGCCGGGCGCGGCAGCCAGCACGGTCGGACCCTGGCTGAGGATGCGGAGTTCGCAGGCGTCGGTCAGGCCGGTGCGCATCAGGAAGGGCCACGACCAGGATGCGGGTGTCCCGTCGCGTCCGGCCAGCGAGAAGGTGCCAGGCACCGACTCGATGTAGGAGCGGCCCTTGGGCAGCGTGAGGGGACTGTTGGGGAAGTTGGCGGTGTCGGGTCCCGGATCCGCGATGTCGCACGGCGGCGGACGGTCGCGGTCCCCCTCGGGAATCAGGCGGTGCACCAGGCGATAGATGAAGTTGTCGTCCCCGGACGTCGGCCGCGGCGATGGCTCGTCGAACTCGGGCACCTTCAGCCACGACACGGCATGAATGGGAGCGGCCTCATCGCCGACGGCGCCGCGCAGCCCGCCGGCGACGAGCACCGCGAACACGACGATCCGAAGCGACACCATGCTGGCCATCCGAGCGGGGGAAACGTGGAGTGTCGTCTGGTTTTTCGGCATCCGCGGCCGCAGACCATTGCCGTCTTAGGCCGCCGCCCCCGGCGCAACCTGCCCCACTCTGCGCCGGCTGCGCACGTCCGCGCGCGGGGATCGCCGCCACCCTGCCAGGATCGCGCAGCCTGCCAGGCCGCTGGCCAACTTGCCTTCGCCACCGTGGCGGCGAACACTTTCCCGAACGGACTGTTTTTCCGCCAGGCACGGCCCCCTTCTCCGGGAGGCTTTCCATGGCGTCCGTCTCCGAGACCGAGGCCGTTCACATCGAGCCGGTGTCGCTGGAGGCGGTGCGGTCGCTCACCGCGCCGCAGCCCGGCCCCTGCCTGTCGCTCTATCAGCCGACGCACCGCAACGTTCCCGGCAACACGGTCGATCGGCCGGTGTTCCGCCATCTCGTCGAGGCGCTCGAGGAAGCGCTCGTGCCCGGGCATCCGCGTGACGAGATCGATGCCCTGCTTCGCCCCTTCCGCCTCCTGGCCGACGACCATCACTTCTGGGAGCACACCCGCGAGGGGCTCGCGGTGTTGGCGGCCGATGGTCGGGCCCGCGTGTTCCATCTGCCAAGCGCGGCGGCCCCGTTGGCAGTCGCAGGGGAACGATTCCACACGCTGCCGCTGGTGCGGCTGGCCGCGTCGCTGGAACGGTTCAACGTGCTCGCGCTCACGAGCCGGCAGGCGTTGGTCTATGAGGGCTTGTACGCGGGCCCCGGGTCCGCGCCCCGGCGCCTGGAGCCGGTGCCGCTGGGCGTGGAGCCGACGCCGGAGGCGAACCTGCTCGCCCGCGACGAGGTCGTCTCCGCGGAACTGCTCCAGCCCCACCGCGTCAAGCACGGCACGGGGCCGACCGGCCGGGGCGAGAGCCGCTACGTCCATGGAGGGTTTGGCTCCAAGCAGGACGACATCGACGCCGACACTGAGATCTTCTTTCGCGCCGTGGACGAAGCGGTGCACGAGCGGGTGACGCGACACACCGACCTGCCGCTGGTGCTCGTGGCCCTGCCGCACCTGGCGGCGGTGTTTCGCGGACTCTCGAAAAACCGGCTGCTTCTCGAGGACTTCGCGCCGTGCGATCCCCACCTACTTTCGGCCGACGAGCTCGCGGCCCGGGTGATGCCGATCTTCGACGCCGCCCGCAGCCGGCGGATCGACCGCGTCGTCCGGCTCTTCGACCAATCCCGCGACCGCGGCCTCGCGGGCGGCGACCTCGCCGACGTGGCCCGGGCGGCAGTGGCGGGCCGGGTGGCGACGCTGCTGATCGAAGCCGACCGGTTCGAGACCGGTTCGTTCGACCGGGCGACCGGCGGGATCCGGCGCGACGCCGCACCACCGCACGACCTCTCCCGCACCGGCGACGAACCGGCGGTGCAGCGTGAGGACGTGTTCGGCGCGGTCGCGGAGGAGGTGCTGCTCCACGGCGGCGGCATCGTCTCGCTCGACCGCGGCACGATGCCGACCGACACCGGCGTGGCGGCGGTGTACCGGTACTGACCGTCGGTAAACGAGCGCGCATTCAGCATCGCTGGAGCGACGACTCTCAAAGCGACGGGTAGGCACGGGGGTCGGCGAACGCTCGCGGAGCATTGGGCGTATCCTCGCCCGCGACGCGACT
>CAZONY010000040.1:0-12660 GCA_964581215.1 uncultured Chitinophagaceae bacterium
CACAAGTCGTTGACGGGCATGGAACTTGCGTCAGAAATCGCAGCAAATCCGAGACCGTGCAAAACAGTCCCGAAAGAATCCCGCCCTCTCCGTTTGCGTGGATGGCCCATCGGCAGTGAGTTCAAGTGAACCACGGCTGGCATGTGAATCCATCCACCGGTTGACGACCGATGGTGAGAGCACGCCCCGCGGCGTATCCTGCTCCCATGCAGCGCTGGGTTGTTCGGCTATCGGTGTGCGTCCTCGCGACCAGTCCCACGCTCGTGTGGGGCGGTGAGCCGTTTCCGCGGGAACTCGTCGAATTCGGACCTCCGTCGGCGACACCGCTCTTTGCCGGAGGCGGCCCTGGCGCGTGGGATCGCGACCTCCGCGAACGGGGCTGGATCATCCGCGAGGGGAACCGCTGGTCGCTCTGGTACACCGGCTCGAATCCCGACCATGATCCGGTGCGGCGACTGGGCCTGGCCACGAGCAGCGACGGCCTCAACTGGACGCGCGCGCACGAGAATCCGCTCGTCTTCAATGCCTGGATCGAAGACGTGTGCGTCGTGCGACATGCCGGCTGGTACCGCATGTTCGCCGAGGGCGAGCAGGACATCGCGCACCTGCTCGTCTCGCGTGACCGCGTGCGCTGGCGTTGCTGTGGGCCACTCGAGATCCGGCGCGCCGCGGGCGGGCTGATCCCGGACGGGCCGCGGGGCACGCCGGCCGTCTGGCTTGAACGCGGCCGCTGGCACCTCTTCTACGAGCGGATGGATCGCGGCGTGTGGCTCGCGACGTCATGCGACGGCCGCGCGTTCACGAACGTCTCCGACGGGCCGGTGCTCGCCTGCGGGCCCGAGCCCTACGATCTCCATGCGATCGCCGTCGACCAGATCGTGCGCCGCGCGGGCCGCTACTACGCCTATTATCACGCCAGTCCGCGGGAGGATCGGACCACGTGGCAGACCTGCCTGGCCACGAGCACCGACCTCGTGCACTGGACGAAGTACGCGGGCAACCCACTCCTTCCGGTCGACCCTGAGGCTCCGAAGCGCTCGAGTGCGACACTCGTCCACGACGGCGAGCGATTTCGCCTCTACACGACGCACCCCGACGTGCGGGTGCGATTCGGGGTGACTTGCCCCCGGAATGATCCGTAGGAAAAGTCACCCCCGACCCGCTCTGGCTGCGGGGCCGCGGGTGAAGTCGAGTTCACCTGGTCGACTGCGGAAAGAGCCGAGGGTTTCCCGCAATCGACGTCCAGCGTATCCTGCTTTGGCAGACTGCTTTTTCAGTCTGTGAAATGAAGGCATTGCGGAAGCGAGAATCCGGAGCGGCCGGGCCTCAGGCCGGCACCCGGAGACCCGTTGACCGTTCACCGAGTCGCGCATGAGCACAGCTCCGATCCAGGCTCTCGCCCCACCGGCTTCTCCGCCGGCGGCAGACGGCACCGTTCCGGCGGCGAAGGCCCGGATGAACCCGTGGTATCTCATGCCGATCGTGGTCGTGCACGCCGCCGTCGGGCTGGCGTTCGTGCCGTGGCTGTTCAGCTGGTCGGGGCTCGTCATCGGGCTGGTCGGCACCCACGTCTTCGGCACGCTCGGAATCACTCTCGGCTACCACCGCCTCCTCACCCACCGCAGCCTCGAGGTACCGAAATGGCTGGAGCGGTTCCTCTCGCTTCTGGCCATCAGTTCGCTTCAGGACACTCCGGTGCGCTGGGTGTCCACGCACCGACTGCACCACGTGCACTCCGACGACGCCGAGGATCCTCATTCGCCTCGTGACGGGTTCACCTGGGCCCACATCGGGTGGATCCTCCGCGATCCGGCCGATCGGCAGACCTTCAAGTTCTACGACCGTTATGCGCGTGACCTTCTGGTCGATCCGTTCTACATGTTTCTCGAGAAGCAGCCTGTCTGGTTGCTCGTCATCTACGTGGCCCACCTGGTGGTTTTCGGTTTGGCGGGATTCGCCTGCGGCCTCGCCATGGGATGCGGCACGGCCGAGTCGGTCCGGCTGGGCGCGAGCTGGATCCTCTGGGGAGGGCTGATCCGCACGGTGATCGTCTGGCACATGACGTGGTGCGTGAATTCCTTGTCGCACATGTTCGGCTACCGGAATTACGAGACCGGTGAGAACAGCCGGAACAACTGGTTCGTCTCCCTGATCGCCGCGGGCGAGGGCTGGCACAACAATCACCATCATGACCCGTGCAGCGCGAGCGTCCAGCACCGGTGGTGGGAGATTGACATCACCTACTACGCGATCCTCCTGCTCTCCGCGATGGGGCTGGCCTGGAACATCGTGCTCCCCCGTCACGTGCGGCAGGCACGACGGGCGACCCGGGGCTGACGCGACTGCCGAGACCGTGCCGGGCCGCAGTCCGGGAGTCTGCCGACGCCGACGCATGGGCCGTGTGCATCCGCCCCGAGCCTGTGCTACCCTCTGACCCGCCCGGCCTGGATTCCGCCCGTGGATCGGACGGTCCTGCGGGCGTGACATCTCTTGCTGGAAAGGCGCAGCATGCGCAAGCTCGGGCTGGCGACGGTCGAGTCGCTGATGGGACGGATCTCCGACTCGCGGATGTGGAACGGCGGCGGACGTGAACGGCAGGCGGAGGCGGCCGGCGGACTGGAACCGCTGACACAGCGGCTCTCCAATCAGAAGGTCACCCGGCTGGCCCTGTCGTTCCTCGACGCCAACGCCGGTATGCACCTCAAGGATCTCGCGATCGACGGGATGACCGACGACCGTCGGGCCGAGATCGCCGGCCACACCGTGTGGAACTTCGGCTCCGACAGCTTCCTGGGGCTCGACCGTCACCCGCGGGTACACGAAGCGATGCGATCGGCGCTGCCGGAATGGGGCTCCCACAACGGCGCGTCGCGGGCGTTCTCGAGTCCCATCCTCACCGACGAGGCGGAGGAGAAGCTCGCGCGCTGGCTGGGCGTTCCCGAGACGTTCATCTTTCCGAGCGTCACCCTCGCCAATGTCGGCCTGCTTCCGGCGATCGCGCCCCCGGGGGATCTGCTCGTCGTCGATCGTGAGTCGCACGACAGCGTCCACCAGGGCGCCCGGCTGGCGGCGGCGGCGGGTGCACGGCTCGAGGAACTGAAGTCGCCCGATCCGGCGGCGCTCGAGAAGTTGGTGCGGCAGGCTGGCTGCCGCGGCAATGTGCTCGCCATCGACGGCGTCTACAGCATGTCGGGGAACACGCCTCCGCTGGCCGATCTCGACCGTACGATCCGCGGCCTGGGCGGGGTGATGTACGTCGACGATGCACACGGGACGGCCGTGGTCGGCCCGCAGGGCCGCGGGGCAGCGTTCGCCGCCCTCGGCACGCTCGAGAACGTGCTCATGGTCGGCTCGCTCTCGAAGGCGTTCTCGTGCCTCGGC
This sequence comes from uncultured Chitinophagaceae bacterium, assembly GCA_964581215.1. Taxonomy (GTDB): domain Bacteria; phylum Planctomycetota; class Planctomycetia; order Pirellulales; family UBA1268; genus CACORA01. The sequence goes on from CAZONY010000040.1 coordinate 3,382, forward strand.
GCGTTCGTGACCTGCACGCCGGAGCTGAAGACGGTCCTCAAGATCCGGTCGAGCACGTTTATCTTCGGCGGTCCGGTTCCCCCGCCGTACCTGGCGGCCGTTTCGGCCGTTTGCGACATCCTCATGTCGTCCGAGTACGACCGGATCCTCGCGGCGCTCCACGAGCGGATTCGCAGGCTGACCGACGGACTCGACGCGATCGGGGTCGGCTACCACGGTGGCGGCTCGGCCATCGTCTCGGTGATCGTCGGCGACATCGAGAAGACGTTCGACGCCGGACGGCGGTTGTTCGACCGCGGCTATTATCTGCAATCGGCGACCTATCCCGCCGTGCCGATCCACGGCGGGTTGCTGCGGATTCAGATCAACGCGAATCACTCGATCGAGGCGATCGATGGACTGCTCAACGCGATCGCCGACGTGAGCCGCGAGGTGCGGATGCCCCGCCGGTATCATGATCGGCGTTCCTGCCCCGCACGAGACGTTCGGTTCGATGGAAACCCGTGACGCGTGCATCATCGGCGCCGGGGAGCGGCTCCCGGCCAGCCGGACGTGAAGACCATGAACCCGAGCCCCGGACTTCCCTCCCGCGTCGCGATCACCGGCAGCGCCGGCCTCTATGGCAGGGCCCTCGTCCGGGAAATCCGCCGCAGCCGTCCCGACACGCGGATCCTCGGGATCGACATCCGCGAGGGGCGGTCCGATCCACCGCACGAATTCCGGCCGCTGGACATCCGGAATCCCGCGCTCTCTTCCGTGCTCGCCGAATTCCGGCCGGGAGCCGTGATCCATCTGGCCTACGTGGTCGAGCCGGGGCGGAACCGCGCGGAGATGCGGACGATCAACGTGGACGGCACCCGCAACCTCCTCGCCGCGACGGCCGCCTGCGGCGCCGACCGGCTGCTCGTCGCGTCGAGTGCGACCGTCTACGGCGCCTGGCCGGACAATCCGCCGTGGTGTGACGAGTCGACCCCCCTGCGGCCACGGCTCGACTACTACTACTCCGAACACAAGGGCGTCGTCGAGCGCCTCGTGGAGGAATTTGCGGCCGATCATCCGGAAATCGCCGTGGCCCGCACGAGACCCGCGATCATTTGCGGCCCCGCGGTACGCAACTTCCTCAGCGACATCTTTCTCAGCCTTCCGATCGTCATGCTCCCCGACGGCGCCGACACGCCGCTGCAGTTCGTGCACGAGGACGACCTCGCCCGCGCCACGCTCGCCATTCTCGAGCGGGCCGCACGCGGGCCCTTCAACGTGGCTCCCGACGGCGTGCTCACCCAGCGACAGATCGCGGCGGCGATGGGCGTGGCGGCCGTGCCGATGCCCTTTTTCGTGATCCGTGCGGTGACGAGCGCCTGGTGGGCCTTGCGGCTGCCCTGGTTCCGCACGCCCCCCGGCTTCGTCCACTACATGCGGTACCCGTGGGTGATGCGCTCGGATCGGCTCAGGCAGGAGTTGAACTTCGCTTTCGAGCACTCGTGCCGGGAGTCGTTTCGCACGCTGCTGCCACGGGCGACCGGCGGCCGCCCGGCCATGCGTCGTATCGGTACCGCCTGAAGGTTTCGACGAGTGGGGTGAGGGCCGATTCCATGGCCAACGACGATCCTCACTCGACGCAGCCGCCGACCGCGCCGGACCCGATGGCGACGCGCGCCCCGACCTCCATTCCGGCCACGGCGGTCGGGCTCGTGGCGTCGTTCGGCGGATGGGGCGGGCCTGCCGATAACGCGGTGTCCGGCCGGAGGGTCGTCGGCAACTACGTGATCGAGCGAGAGCTCGGTCGCGGCGGGATGGGGGTGGTCTACCTCGCGACGCACGCGCAGCTGAGCGACCGACGCTACGCCGTGAAGCTGTTCTCCGCCGTGGCCACGGCGGACGCCGTCGAGCAATGTCGGCGCGAGGTCGAGGCCATCGGCAAGTCGCGTCACGCAAACCTGCTCTACGCGATCGACGCGGGATCGCACGAGGGGAATCCCTACCTCGTCACCGAGTTCCTCGAGGGGCGCGACATCGCGAGGATCCTCCGCGACCGCGGTGCCTTGCCGGTGTCGGCCGCCTGCGAGATCGGCAGGCAGATGGCACTCGGACTTGATTTCGCGCATGCCAACGGCATCATCCACCGCGACATCAAGCCCCAGAATGCGATCGTCCAGCCGAACTGCCAGGTAAAGATCCTCGACCTCGGCCTCGCTTCGGTGCGGGACGCTTCCGGCACGGATGCACAGTCGGAGAGCGTGGTCGGAACCCCGCCCTATATGCCCCCGGAGCAGTGGCACCGCGGGACGACGCCGAAGGTGGCCGCCGACATCTACTCGCTCGGCTGCACGCTCTTCGAAATGCTCGTCGGCCGGCCGCCGTTCCCCTTTTCCGAGTACCCCGATGTCGCGTCCCAGCGGGGTGCCCACCTGGCGGTGGCTCCACCGAAGCTCGCGGACGTCGCGCCACACGTGCCCGGCGACGTCGCCCGGCTCGTCGATCGCTGCCTCGACAAGGATCCGAGTCGTCGGCCCGTCAGCTGCGGCGCGATCGTCACCGTTCTCGAGGTGCACGCCGCTCCGCTCGTCGCGGCCGAACTCTTCGGCCGCGACGGCGATCAGACGCAGTCTGCGGCGGAGGGCACGAGGCCATTCGACGCCTTCATCGACGAACTCCGGCCCGCGGACACGAGCGGCGCCCGATTGCTGTTTTTCACCGTGACTGCCTGCAGTTTCATCCTGGCCATGACGGGACTCGTCGTGTCTTATTTCGGCCCCGGCGCCACGGAGGCCTGGCGGCTGCGGTTCGACCGTCTCGGCGAGGTTCGCATCCCCGCGGGGGTCGGGTTCACGATCGAGGCGGCCCGGTCGGCACTCTTCCTGTCGCTGATCTGCACGGTCGCGTATTTCCGGTTCCGGATGCCGCTGAAGCGATTTTTGTCGCCCCGCCTTCACACGCCGCGCGTGTGGATCGCGCGGGCCGTGTTCGGGGCGGCGATGCTCGCGTTTCTCGGGGCCGAATTCGACCGGCAATGGTTTCCGCAGCATGCGGCGACCGACATGGTCGCCTGGGCGGCCGACCACGGGATTGAGACGACTCCCGCGTGCGAGGTCGTGCCCTACCGCTGGTATTGGAACTATTCGCTCGTGCATTACACGTTCGTCTTCGGCGGTCTGCTCCTGCTGCCGATCCTGCAGTTCGCGCTGGCGGACCTTCCGTACGTCCGCCGCGCCATGAGCCTGTTCGCCGCCGCGCAGCGGGCCGAGCCGAACGCCATGGAGGCGGTGGACCGGCTCTACGCCATCGCCCGTGTGTTTCGGCGACTTGCGGCCCGCTATGTCGACACGGCGGGGGTGCTTGCGGTCGGCGTACAGTTTGAATACTGGATCGGGCGGTGGACCCTTTCGGAAAAAGGGTATCTCATCGAAGTCATCGGCATGCTGGTGACGTCGGGAATCATGGTGCTGGTGATCGCCTACCTGGCGAGCCAGTACGCGGCGGCCATCGAGATCACAGCGTCGGGGCGCGGGGGGCTGCTCGATCACCGCATGGAACAGCGTCTGGAGCAGTTCAGCCTGGCCTGGTTTCTGCGGTCATCCGTATTTTCCCGGCCGAGTGGCATATCGGTGGCGTCGCTTTTACTATTGGCGATCGTGGCCGGTCGTCGATCGCTCTGGTAGGCAGCACATCGTCAGGAACCATCGCATGAAGACGCCGCTCGTTCATCGTCTCGCCTCCGCCCTGATCCTTGCCGGTGCCCTCGCTTGCATCGACGGCGCCGGAGTGCTCGCCGGCGACCCCTGGTTGCAGTCCCGCCCCTGCGGCCCGGACAGCCTCAAGGGGCCGATGCGGCTGCTGATTCCGCAGGGGGCGTTCGGCGCCGACTTTCGGCAGGCATGCCGCCGTCACGACGCCTGCTACGACACACCCGGGGCTAACCGGGCGGCCTGCGACGCCCGCTTCCTCGACGACATGCTGTGCAGCTGCACCAGTTCGCGTCATCCTGCGCTGTGCCGGATGACGGCACGCCTCATGCATCGCGCGACGGCCAAGAACGGCGAAGATGCTTTCCGCTCCGCGCAGGCCATCGCCATGCAGAAGCTCGCTGCCAAATGATCGGCGTTGGTGGCGGGAGAGCCGGAGCCGATGCCGGACGGCTCTTTCGCGCCGAGGCGAAAGCCGACTTTCGCCATGTCGGCGCGGTGGCGCCGAGTGGCACGGCCTTGTCGTCCGCCCTGGCCACGACGGCGCTCGTGGCGTGCGACGATGGCGCCCGTCGCATCCTGGAGGTCGGCGCCGGGACGGGAGCCGTGACGGAGGCGATCGTAGCCGGGCTCACCCCACGCGACACGCTGGTGGTCGTGGAGCGCAATGCCGCGTTCGCCGCTCACCTGGGGCGACGTCTGGCTGACGAGGCCGCGTTCCGGCGCTGCGGCGAGCGGATCCGGCTCCTGCGCGCCGATGTGGAGGCGCTGGACGAGCAGGACGGTTTCGATGCGATCGTCTCCTCGCTGCCGTTCAATAATTTCACCGCGGATGAGGTATCCGGCCACCTGCGGCACTTTCGGAAACGGCTCCTGCCGGGCGGCCGGATCGTCTTCTTCGAGTATCTCTGGGTGCGGGGTATGCGTAGGGTGCTCTCCGGCCGTGCGGAGCGGGAACGACTGCGCGGTGTCGGGCGGGTGCTCGCCGAGGCGCTCGAATCGGCAGTGGCCCCGAGCGCGACCATCTGGTGGAATCTGCCCCCCGCCGTGGTGCACGCGCTCGGCACGTGAGCGGCGGAGTCCCGATTTGGCAGCCTCACGACCGCGAAAATCCACCGCACCGGTCGCCTGCACCGGCAAACTGTAGCGGTCCGGAAAAATCGCCGATCGAGAAATGGCGAGACTGCTCGGGGCCCGCAGGACCGGCTCCGACAAAAGTCGACGCGTTTCAACGGAGGTGCAGCGATGGCATACGGGGAGACCTCGATGCGGGGGCGGATCGATTGGAGATCGTTGCTGTTCGGGGGCACGGTCGCCACGGCCATGGCCTACGTCGGCCTGGTGCTGCCGGCCCGTTCCCAGATCTCCATGCTCGAGGGACAAGTCGTCCGGCTGGCCGCGTCGGTGGCGCGGCTCGACGGATCGGGAACGAGTGTCGATCGGGCCACGACGCTGCTCGCTCGGCTCGAGGCGCAGGGCACGCGGCTTGCCGCCGTCGAGCAGACGATCACGAGCTTCGAGAGCCTCGGCGACCGGCTCATCGCCGCATCGGATCGGCTGGAAACTGCCCGCACCACGCTCGGCCGGATCGATGACCTGCACCGCACCATTGCCTCGCGTGCCGACGCGATCGCAGCACTGGATGCCGCACTTGCCAAGGTGGATGCGATGACCACGCGGGCCGGCGAGCGTGCCGACCGGCTTCTGGCCCTCGAAGAGCGGCTCGTGCACACCGGCATCGACGCGCGGGCAGCCGATGCCGCGCTCGTGCGGCTCACCGACCTTGCCGAGATGCTGTCCGGGGCGTCGGGTACGGTCGGCCAGCTGCAGCGATTCGTCGTCGAGGTGATGCTCCTGGAGCCGGCGGTCGGCAGGGCGATGCGGGCCCTCGAGCCGGTCGTCGAGTTCACGCAGGGTGGGGAGCGGCCGCAGGCCAAGGACGGGAAGGGCCGGTCGGCCGTTCTCGAGGACAAGCCGGCCGATGCGGCAAACGTGACCGAGGTGGCCCGGGCTCCGGCCGACGAGAAGCGGTAACGGCCGATCCAGCCCCGGCTCCGGTCATGTCACCGCGGTGTCGATGGACACGGACGGCATGATGGCGGAAAATGATGCTTCTGGTTTCCCAATCCCGTCGTCCGCAGGAGTCTCCGATGCACCGTCGCCCCCGTCCTCGTTCTGCCGCCTCTCGGCGCGGATTCCTCCAGGCCGGCGCCGCCATGGGCGGTGCGCTCGTCGTCGGCCGCGACGTGGTGGCGGCCGAACCGGCGGCGATGTTTTCGCTGCCGGCGCTCCCCTACGCCTATGACGCGCTGGTGCCCGTCATCGACAAGCTGACCATGACCATTCACCACACGAAGCACCACCAGGCCTACATCGACAAGCTCAACGCCGCGGTGGCCACCGAGCCGTCGCTCGCGGGCAAGAAGGTCGAGGAACTGCTCGCCGACCTCGCCGCCCTGCCGGAAGCCGTGCGCACGCCGATTCGCAATCATGGCGGTGGACACGCCAACCACTCGCTCTTCTGGACGTTGCTGCGGCCGGCCCGCGAGAACAACGCCCCAACCAGTGCCGTAGCCGATGCCATCCGAGCGGCCTTCGGGTCGTTGGAAACCTTCCAGGAGAAATTCTCCGCCGCGGCCGCCGGTCAGTTTGGCAGTGGCTGGGCCTGGCTCGTGAAGGGGCCGGCCGGGCTGGAGGTGATGGCCACTCCGAACCAGGATTCGCCACTCTCGCAGGGAAAGACGCCGATCCTGGGACTCGACGTGTGGGAGCATGCCTACTACCTCACGTACCAGAACCGGCGGCCCGAATACATCAAGGCCTGGTGGCAGGTTGTCAACTGGGATGAGGTCGCCAAGCGCCTGGCGGCGGCGTGATCCCGCGGCCCGCTCCATCTCCGTCGCATGAGGCGGGGCCTTCGTCCGCGTTGCCGTTCATCGTCGCGGAGATGGTGTTTCTGGTGGCCGCCCATTGGTTGGGCGGCCCGCCTTGGGCGGTGCTGGGGGCCATCGCGATCACGATCCAGGCCCTCGCCCGGCCGTCGGCGGTTCGCCTCCTGCTGCTCCTGCCCGCGGCCGCCTGGCTCGGCCTCGCCCGGGCCGTCGGCGACCGGGAACTCTTCTTTCCGTATGGAATGGCTCTGGCGGCATTCGCCGCCCTGGCGCTGGCGCGCCGATTCTCCCTGGCGGCCGCGCTGGCGGGCGGCTTGGTCGTGGCGGCCTTCATCATCGTGCGGATCTTGCAGCAGGCGACGGTCGGCGTGCTTGCCGTCGAGGGCATCGTCGCTCTGGCGATCCTGGCCATCGTTCTCGTGGGGGCCCGGCCGGCCCGCGGCTGGCCGGTCGGAGAGGCAGCCCTCGTCGCCACCGCCTCGTTGCTGGCCTATGTCGGCCTGGCACTGTGAGGGCGATTCCGCCAAAGACCTGGGTCAGAGTGTGCGTTTCCGAATCCCCTCGTTCGGGTTGCATGAGCCCGTGGTTCGAAGCATGATCGGCGACTCGTTCACGGTCGAAATCTTTCCCCGGTCGCGTCATCATCATGGCCATGCAGACGGCATTCGTCACCGGCGGGACAGGCTTCATTGGCAGGCACCTCGTCGATCGCCTGGCCGGGCAGGGCTGCGCGGTTCGTTGCCTCGTGCGGCCCGGATCGACTCTCGCGGCGACCACGCGGCCCGGTATCGACGCGGTTTCCGGCACGCTCGATGACCCTGCCTCCTACCGCGACGCCCTGGCCGGGTGCGACACCGTTTTCCACCTCGGCGGCCTCGTGGCGGCACCGCGGAAGGCCGACCTGTTTCGGATCAATGGCCTGAGCACGCAGTGGCTCGCCGATGCGTGCGCTTCCCTGCCGTCGCCGCCGCGCCTGGTCTTCATGTCGAGTCTTGCCGCCGCCGGTCCACCCCCGGTCGGACGCAGCCTGCGCGACGAGGGCGATGGGCCGGCGCCGGTTTCCCACTACGGTGCGAGCAAACGGGCCGGCGAGTCGGCCCTGCAGCAGCGGGCCAACAGGCTGCCGATCACGGTGCTGCGTCCCGGCATCGTCTATGGCCCCGGTGATCCGAAAGTGGCGGCGGTGTTCCAGGCGATCCGCATGACGGGGATTCACTTCACGGTCGGCTTTCGCACGCCCCCGCTCTCGCTAATCCATGTCGATGACATGGTCGATCTGACGCTCGCTGCGGCCGAGCGGGGCGAACTCCTCGACCACGATGCAGCCGGCGACTATTCGCCCTCCGGCTACTACCTCGCCTGCGACGACCGTGACCATCCGACCTACTGGCAGTTCGGCAAGCTCGTGGGCCGGGCGCTGGGCCGCCGCGTCTTCGTCTGGCCGCTGTGGCGCTGGGTCGGCCGGATCGTGGGGCTCACGGCCGAGACCCTGTTCACACCCGACGGCAAGGGCAACCTGCTCTCGCTCGACAAGGTTCGCGAGGCGACGGTGCGAAGCTGGGCCTGCTCGAGTGCGAAGGCCCGCGACCAGCTGGGGCTTGCGCCCCGGCTGCCGTTGGAGGCTCGACTCCACGAAACCGCGGAGTGGCTGCGGGAGCATCGCTGGCTATGAGCCGCTGCGGCGGTTCCCCGCGGGGGCGCGGTCAATATTCGCCGCCGGCGTCACCACCGTTTCGGGTGGCCAGGGCGTCGTAGGTATCGATCCCGATCTTCTCGGAGAGGAACTTCACCGACCCGTCGCAGAGGAGGTGATTGGCCCCGCCGGGATGCTCGCTCGAGGGACCCCAGTCCTGTTGGATGTCTGGCACACCAAACTGGCCTGCCGTGTAGAACGGCGTGTAATTGATGGCGACCTGATTCAGCACGAAACCCGCCGCGGGAGCTCCGAGTGGCCGTGCGGTCACGGTGGCTGAAGACCCGTCGATCCACACGGCCGCATTCTCTTCCTTCGTCTCGGCCAGCAGCAGCGTCTTCGACAAGCCGTCCGAAATCTGCGAAACCGTCGTCTTCGATTGGGGATACATCACGCCGTCCGCCGGCATCATCCCCGACAGCCCCAGGACGGTCTTGGCGCCGATTCCCACGTAGTTGCGGATGGCGAACTTGTCGAATCCGACGGACGAAACGTAGAGCGGATCCTTGCTGTATACGTTCCCGGTGTAGCTCGCGCAGCGGTACATGGGCAGCACGTTCGACGCCGCCGTGCGGTTCGCCGGAGCCAGCGATGACACGCCATAGTCGATCGCGTTGAACACATCATTGCCTTCGGCATAGGGCAGAATCAGGCTCGCGAAACTATGGAGTCGGATGTCGGGGTCGGTCGGGCCCGTACCCGGATAGTCCCACACGCCCTTGCGCATCGGGCTATCGCTGCTCGGTGGAAATTCGCTCCGCGCCGAAACGTAGCCGTGGATCGCCAATCCGATCTGCTTCATGTTGTTGAGGCACGACGTCCGCCGCCCCGCTTCGCGGACCGACTGGACGGCCGGCAGGAGGAGGCCGACGAGGACACCGATGATGGCGATCACGACGAGAAGTTCCACGAGGGTGAACGCACGACGGCAGGGCATACGGCAGGGCATGACGAATTCCGATGCGGGAGAGAAGGACCGAGGGGAGGAAGGCAGTTGCCCGACTAGGATTCG
>CAZONY010000041.1:0-2967 GCA_964581215.1 uncultured Chitinophagaceae bacterium
CCGCAGCCGGGCGGAAGGCTTCGGGCCCGAGGTGAAGCGGCGGATCATGCTCGGCACCTACGCGCTGTCCGCCGGCTACTACGACGCCTACTACGCCAAGGCCCTGCGCGTCCGTCGTCTCATCCGCCAGGACTATCTCGACGCCTTCCAGCACGTCGACCTGATCGGCGGGCCGACCTCAGCGACGGCGGCGTTCGCGCTCGGCGAGAAGTCGAGCGATCCGCTCGCCATGTACCTCGTCGACATGTACACCGTGACGGCGAACCTCGCCGGCATCGGCGGCATCTCGTTCCCCTGCGGCTTCACGAAGTCCGGCCTGCCGATCGGCTTCCAACTCCAGGGGCCGGCGCTCGCCGAGCCGCTCCTCCTGCGGGCCGCCGACCGCTACCAGCGGCTCACCGACTGGCACCTGCGGCGGCCGAAGCTCCCCGCCTGACGCCCCATGACGACGCCCACCGCGACTGCCGCGCCCTACACGACCGTCATCGGCCTGGAGGTGCACGTGCAGCTTCAGACGAGGACGAAACTGTTCTGCGGCTGCTCGACCAAGTTCGGTGCGCCGCCGAACACGCAGGTCTGCCCCACCTGCCTCGGCCTGCCGGGCTCGCTGCCGGTGATGAACCGCCACGCCTTCGACCTCGCGATCCGGGCGGCGCTGGCCCTCGACTGCACGATCGCGCCGTTCACGAAGTGGGACCGCAAGAACTACTTCTATCCCGACCTCCCCAAGGGCTATCAGATCAGCCAATACGACCTGCCGTTCTCCTCCGACGGTCAGCTCGAGGTGGTCGATCCGAAGGGGGCGTTCGCCAGGCGGGTGGGCATCATCCGCGTGCACCTGGAAGAGGATGCCGGCAAGAGCATGCACGACGAGGCGGCGGGCACGGCCGACACCCGCATCGACCTCAACCGCGCCGGCACGCCCTTGTGCGAGATCGTGACGCAGCCCGACCTGCGCTCGCCGCAAGAGGCCCGGGCCTGGCTCAACGAGTTGAAATTGCTGCTCGTGTATCTGGGCGTGAGCGACTGCAACATGCAGGAGGGAAGCCTGCGGGTCGACGCCAACGTCAACCTCCATATCCCGCTGGCTGGAGAGGGCGGGGCCGACGGCCGCATCGCCAAGACGCCGATCGTCGAGATCAAGAACATGAACTCCTTCCGCTCCGTCGAGCGGGCCCTCGCCTACGAGGCCGCGCGGCAGTGGGAGGAGTGGCAGGCCACGAAGGCGGAGCTGGGCACGACCCCCAAGCAGACCCGCGGCTGGGACGATCCGGCGGGCGTGACCCGCGCCCAGCGACACAAGGAGGCGTCGAGCGCCTCCCGCTACTTCCCGGAGCCCGCCCTCGGGCCGGTGACGGTCTCGGAGGAGCAGGTGGCGGCCGTGCGGGCCGCGATGGGCGCGCCTCCGGCGGCGCTGCGCAAGGGGCTCGAACAGACGTGGGGCATCTCGGCCTACGATGCCGACGTGCTCGTCAACCAAGGCCGCGAACTGGTCGCCTATTTCGAGGAACTCGCGACGCTCGTCGGCGAGGGGAAGGCGGCCAGCAACTGGATGCAACAAGACGTGCTGCGGACGCTCAACGAGCGGGGGGGCACGATCGGCGAGTTCCCGGTGCGGCCGGCCACCGTGGCCGACATCATCGGGCGGATCGCGAAGGGGCATTTCGACACGAGCCGCGGCCGGGAGATCTTCGCCGAAGTGCTCACGAGCGGCCGCGGGGTGGAGGAGGTGGTGGCATCGCTGGGCATCGCCGCCGTCAGCGATGACGATCTCGTCGCCCTCTGCCAGGCACTGATCGCCGAGAATCCGAAGATCGTGGCCGACGTGCAAGGGGGCAAGGAGCAGGCCGCCGCGGGCCTGATCGGTCAGGCGAAGAAGAAAAACCCCAACGTCAACCCGGGCAAGGTCCGGCAGATGTGCCTCGACCTCATCAAGGCGATGTAGGCCAGCGGCTCGCGCCGTCACCACGGGGATCTGGCCATCCGGAGCGGGTCAGGCGGAGAGATCGACCGTCCGTCCCGTGCGGAACGACTCGTCGGCGGCCAACACGATCCGCAGGCTGTTGACGGCGTCGGCCATGTGGGCGGAAAGATCCCGGTCGTTTTCGATCGCGTCGAGAAACAGTTTCTGTTCGAGCAGGCAGAGACCGTCGTGATCCGGCTCGTCGGCACAGTCGATGAATTCGTCGGCCTTCGCGAACGAGCCGTCGGCGGCTAGTCGCCCATGATGCAGCCGCAGCCGCGCGGCCGTCGTGTGCCCCTCGACATCGTCGCTGGCGACACTTCCCTCCTCGACGCCCACGATGCTCACGCAGCCTCTTGGCCCGACGACATCCTTCACGAAGAAGGCGACGTCGCTCATCATCGGCCCCCATCCCGCCTCGTACCAGCCGACCGAGCCGTCGGCGAAGGTCACCTGCAGGTTGCCGTAGTTGTACATTCCGGGCGACAGTTCCTCGGAAAGCCTGGCGCCGATCGCGCTCACCCGCACGGGCCTGGACTGCGTCATCTGGCACATCACGTCAACGTAGTGCACGCCGCAATCGACGATCGGCGACATCGACCGCATCAGTTGCTTGTGGGTCTCCCACATCGCGCCGGACGACTGCTGATTGAGGTTCATCCGCATCACCAGCGGCGTGCCGAGCGTCCGTGCCGTCTCAATGAACCGGGCCCACGTCGGATGGACGCGGAGGATGTAGCCGATCACGAGCTTGCGACCGGCCTTTCGCGCGGCAGCCACCACCGCCTCGGCCTCGGCCACGGTCACCGCAATCGGCTTCTCCAGGAAGACGTGACAGCCCGCCGCAAAGGCCCGCATGGCGTAGTCGGCATGCGGCAGCGTCTCCACGTCGATGTCCTTCATTGCTCGCTCGATGTGCTTAGCTTCGACGCCGGGCCCCGTCGGCATCAAGCGCTCGATGTCGAGGGCGAGAAGCAGCTGGCGGTGGGTGATCAAATCGGCGT
>CAZONY010000041.1:2977-3814 GCA_964581215.1 uncultured Chitinophagaceae bacterium
GCACCTGGCTGCGGATGCGGATGCGGCGCACGGCGTCCAGCACGGTCTTGCGGGCGGCCAGCGCCTCGGCATAGTCGGAGAACTGCGGATAGTCGGCACCCAGCGTGTCGAGCAGGGACCGCCGGGACGTCTCGCCGCGGGCCACGATGCCCACGATTTCGAAGCCGGGCAGGGCGTGGTAGGCCTTGGCGTGCGACAAGCCCATGTGGCCGCACCCGACGACGAGGACTTTCACTGGCTTCGACACGCGACGGATCTCCCTGGAGCCATGCCGGGCGTGCGTTCCACGGGCCGCACACGCTCTCGGGAGGTAACGGTAAACTCTGAGAGTGATGTCCACCAGTCTTTCCCCCGCCGCCGCGACGCGGCAGCGATCCGACGCCCCCGCCGTCCGTCCCGGCGGATCGTGCACTGCATCGCTGCCGGCCTGGGACCGGCACCATGTCTGGCACGCCTTCACCCAGATGCAGGAATACGAGCCGCTCCTGATCGAGCGGGGGGAGGGCTGCTGGCTCGTCGATACCGACGGCCACCGCTACCTCGACGGGTCGGCCAGCATGTGGTGCAACGTCCACGGCCACCGTCATCCCCGGCTCGATGCGGCCCTCACGGCCCAGCTCGGCCGGGTCGCGCACACGACGAACCTCGGCCTCTCCAACCCGACGACGGTCGAGTTCGCCCGGCGGCTCGTGGAGATCGCGCCGGAGGGGCTCACGCGGGTCTTCTTCTCCGACGACGGCTCGACGGCGATCGAAGCCGCCCTGAAGATCGCGTTCCAATACTGGATGCAGGCCGACCGGCACCACCCACAGCGCCGCACGAGGTTCGTGGCCATCG
>CAZONY010000041.1:3824-7568 GCA_964581215.1 uncultured Chitinophagaceae bacterium
CGCCGGGTGGGCCCGATCATGCCTCCGGCCGGCCGGCGCCATCCTGCGCCGAGGCGCTCGCGCACCTCGACCGAATCTTCGCGCAGCACGCGGGCGACATCGCCGCGATGGTGATGGAGCCGCTCGTGCAGGCTGCCGGCGGCATCCTCGTGCATCCCGAGGGATTTCTGCGGGGCGTCCGCGAACTCACCCGGCGGCATGGCATCCTTCTCATTCTTGACGAGGTGGCCACGGGCTTCGGCCGCACGGGCACGATGTTCGCCTGCGCGCAGGAGCAGGTGAGCCCCGATATTCTCTGCCTCGCCAAGGGGCTCACGGCCGGCTACCTGCCGATGGCGGCCACGCTCACCACGGACGCTGTATGGGAGGCGTTCCTCGGAACGCATGTCGAGCGGCGGACGTTTTTTCACGGCCACACCTATGGCGGCAACCCGCTCGCCGCCGCCGTCGGGCTCGAGTCGTTGAACGTCTTCCGCGACGAGCGGCTGCTGGACCGCCTGCCGGCCACGATCGCCCGGCTCCGCGAGCATGTCGCACGGATCGCGAAGCTCGACCACGTGGGCGACGTGCGGCAATGCGGCCTGATGGCCGGGTTCGATCTCGTGGCGGACAAGGCCTCGCGCACGGCGTTCCCCTGGCAGGAGCAACGGGGCTCCCGCGCCTGCCTCGCGGCACGGCGCCACGGCGCGCTGCTGCGGCCGCTCGGCGACGTCGTCGTGATCATGCCGCCACTGTCGATCACGCTCGAAGAACTCGACCAGTTGGCCGCGGCCACCGAACGCGGCATCCAAGAGGCCACGGCACGTGCCGTGGGCCATGCTCCCGCCACCCCCACCTGACACCTCTTCCATGCCCCGCCGAGCCAACCCCGTCACGGACCCGCACTTTCTGCTCGCCACCGATGCGGCCCGCGAACTCTATGCGACGGCCGCCCAGGAGCCGATCTACGACTACCACACCCACCTTGCCCCCGCCGAGATCGCGGACGACACCCGCTGGGCACACCTCACGGAGGCATGGCTCGGAGGCGACCATTACAAGTGGCGGGCCATGCGGGCCAACGGCGTGCCCGAGAGCCACGTCACCGGCGACGCGGCCCCCTACGAGAAGTTTCTGGCCTACGCCCGCACGATGCCCAGGCTCCTGCGGAATCCGCTCTGGCACTGGACCCACCTGGAGCTCTCCCGGATCTTCGGCATCGACGACGTGCTCGACGAGTCGTCGGCCCCGCGGATCTGGGCCGCCGCCAACGAACGGCTCGCCGACATCTCGGCGCGGTCGCTGCTGCAGCAGTTTCGCGTGGCGATGGTGGGCACGACCGACGATCCCGGCGACGACCTCGCCCACCATGCCCGGATCGCAGGGCAGGGGGGCGGCACCCGCGTCTACCCCGCCTTTCGCCCCGACAAGGCCCTCGCGGCCGACAACCCCGCGGTGCTGCAGGCGTGGGTGGCCCGTCTCGAGCGGGCCTCGGGGGTCGAGTGCCGGACGCTCGACGGCCTGCTCGCCGCGATCGATCTGCGACATGCGTTTTTTCACGACCGCGGCAGCCGCCTTTCCGACCACGGGCTCAACCATGCCTTCGGCCGCGGCGGCACGAAGGCCGAAGCGGAGGCCGTGTACGCCGCAGCGATCCGCGGCACCGCCGCCTCGGGGGCCGCTCTGGATGCCTACCGTGGCTTTCTGATGGTGCACTTCGGACAACTCGACGCCGGCCGCGGCTGGGTGAAGCAACTCCACCTCGGCCCCCTCCGCAATCCGAATTCGCGGGCCTTCCGCGTGCTCGGCCCCGACACGGGCTTCGACTCGATCGGCGACTTCCCGCAGATCGAGGGCCTGGCCGCCTACCTCGACGCGCTCGAATCCCGCGATCGCCTGCCGAAGATGGTTCTCTACAACATCAATCCGCGCGACACGTATCCCGTCGCCGCGCTCTGCGGAAGCTTCCCGGGCGCGGGCCTTCGCGGCAAGATGCAGTTCGGGAGCGGATGGTGGTTCCTGGACCAGCTCGACGGGATGCGATGGCAGATCGATGCCCTCTCGCAGCTCGGCCTGCTGGCCAACTTCGTCGGCATGCTCACCGATTCACGGAGTTTTCTCTCCTTCCCGCGGCATGAATATTTTCGGCGGCTCCTCTGCGGCATCCTCGGCGCGGATGTCGAGGCCGGCCTCATCCCGGCCGACATGGGCCTGCTGAAGCGCATGGTGGGGGACATCGCTTTCCGCAACGCGGCGGATTTTTTCGGGATGCCCGCCGGCGACTGCGGCACCGCCTCGGGCCACCACGGCCTCTCGATCGAAGGATAGCCCGACCCGGGCCGACCCGATGGGCGGAGCGCGCGGTGATGAGCCCCATCCGCGACCGCCGGCGATCATCCCGCGGCAGCAGCCTACTCGCCGCCGGCCTCGAGCTCGATCGTGGCCGCGGGCAGCTTCCGACGCAGGCTGGCGGCGCCGGCGGCATCGACCGCCGTGCGGGTGACATGCAGCTCGCGAAGCGCGGGGAGCGTCGCCAGACGGTCGATGCCGGCGTTGCTGACCGCCGTGGAGCCGACGTGCAGAAACGCGAGGTCCCGCATCCCGGCGAGGGCCGCCAGGCCGGCATCGGTCAGTTGCGTGTTGTCGAGGTTGAGCCAACGGAGCCGGACCAGTGGCGCGAGCTTCATGATGCCGGTGTCGCCCACAGGCACCCGCCAGAGATTGAGCCGTTCGAGCGAGACCAGCCTGCCCACCGGCTCGAGCGCCGCGTCGTCGAGCGCGGCGCATTCGCTCAGATCGAGGTCGGCGAGGTTGGCCAGTTGCGCGAGGGGCTGCAGGCCGGCGGCCGTGATCGTCGTCTTCGCGAGCCGCAGCCTCCGCAGTTTCGGGAAGCGGGCGATGGCGGGCAGGGCGTCGTCCCCGACGAGCGTCTGTGCGAGCGTCAGGTCTTCCAGGCCGGAAAGCGGCGTGAGTTTCTCCAGTCCGACCTCGCTGATCCAGAGAAAATCGAGCATCAGGGCCCGCAGCGATCCGAGCTTCGCCACCTGCTCCATGCCCGCATCGTCGATGGTCGTGCGGCCCGACTTGCCGGAAAGCCGCAGCGCTGCGAGCGACTGCAGATTCGCCAGGTGGGCGAGCCCCGCGTTGGTCACCGGGCAATCTCTCAGGTCGAGGTTCTTGAGCGTGGTGATCCGGCCGAGAGGCTCGAGAGCCTCGTCTCCCGCCTCGCTGCCCGCCAGAACCACGCTCTCGAGGGCCGGGAGCTGCGGCAGTGTCGCAAGCAGGGCCGGATCGACCGCCGGGCCGCGAAACCGTAGTTCGACGACGGCCCCGGCGGCGTCCGTCTTGACGGTCGCCCCTGCGGCGGCGAGCGCCTCGGGCGTGGGGGCGGCGGCACCGGCCGGCGCGGAAACGCAGGCGGCCAGCGCGAGCCAGAGGATCCTCAGGACCGGGGGCCGCGACGGCATCACGGGGACTCGCAAAGAAGCTCGCGGGGAGCGGGAGAAGGTTGGCGGAACGCAGCGGCGAAGGATACCATCCGGCGGTGCGCGGTGTCCTGCACGGCTTTCCTGGAACCTCCTCCGAAGGGTTTTCGCATGCGTCTGCCCCGCTCCTCAGCCCGCGTCAGTCGCCGCACGGCGATCCGCTCTCTCTCCGCCGGCGCCGCCGGGCTCTCCGCGGGGGTGTTCAGCGGGCTCGCCCCCCGGCCGTCGCTCGCCGCCAATGCCGGCAAGGCTTGGCCCGCAATGAGCGATCAGCGCGTTC
>CAZONY010000041.1:7578-12380 GCA_964581215.1 uncultured Chitinophagaceae bacterium
CCGTCGCTCGCCGCCAACGACAAGCTGCAGATCGGCTGCGTGGGGGTCGCGAACCGGGCGTCGGAAAACGTGAGCGGTGTGTCGGGCGAGGCAGTGGTGGCCATCTGCGACATCGACGACACCTACCTCGATCGGCTCACCAAGCCGCAGCCACGATTTCCGCACGCGCGGACCTACAACGACTATCGCGAGATGATCGAGCAGGAGACGGGCAAGATCGACGCCCTCGTCGTGAGCACCGCCGACCACCACCACGTGCCGGCCGCGCTCCGGGCCGTGCGAAAGGGGATGCACGTCTACTGCGAAAAGCCGCTCTCGCACACGGTCGCGGAGGCCAGGCTGCTCACCGAGGCGGCTGCGAAGGCGAAGGTGGCCACACAGCTCGGCACGCAGATCCATGCCGGAGACAACTATCGCCGCGTGGTGGAGATCATCCGGTCGGGGGCGATCGGCGCCGTCGGCGAGGTGCACGTCTGGGTCGGCAAGGGCTGGGGCGGGGGCGACAGGCCGGAAGGCGGGCAAGAGCCCCCCAAGACGCTCCACTGGGATCTCTGGCTCGGCCCGGCCCCGGTGCGGCCCTACGTGCCGGGGCGGTATCACCCGGCGCAGTGGCGACGCTGGTGGGACTTTGGAAACGGGACGCTCGGCGACATGGGCTGCCACTACATGGATCTGCCGTTTTGGGCGCTCGATCTGCGGTATCCCGTCGCGTGCGAAGCAGAGGGACCGCCGGTGCACGAGGAGACCTGCCCGCTCGGGTTGATCGTCCGCTACGACTTCCCCGCCCGCGGCGACATGCCGGCGGTCAAGTTGACGTGGTACGACGGCAACCTTACCCCCCGTCAAGTCGCCGGCCGGCGGGTGCCCGGCAGCGGAGTGATGTTCGTCGGCAGCGAGGGCGCGATGTTCGCCGACTACGGCTCGTACAAGCTCTTTCCGCAGGAGAAGTTCGCCGGCTTCAAGCCGCCGGCGGAATCGATCCCGAAGTCGATCGGTCACTACGCCGAATGGATCAAGGCCTGCCGTGAGGGAACGCCGACCACGTGCCATTTCGGCTATTCGGGGCCCCTCTCCGAGGCGGTGCTCCTGGGAAACGTCGCCTACCGCGCCGGCAAGCGGATCGAGTGGGACGGCGCCGCAACGCGGGTGACCAATGCTCCGGAGGCGGATGCGCTGGTTCGTAAGGCTTACCGCCCCGGCTGGGAAGTCATGTGAGTCGCCCCATCCATCGCCTGAGGATTCGCAGAGCATGATCACCATGAGCAACCGTCGGTTCGCAGCGGGGCTCGTCGCCGCCGCATGCCTGGGCACGATCCTCGGGGCGGGCGCAGCCCGCGGCCAATCACCAGCGGCCCAGCCGCCCGCCGGATTCAAGGCGGTGTTCAACGGCCAGGACACGTCCGGTTGGCACGGCATGCCCCACTTCGACCCGCGCGCACTGGCCAAGATGCCCGAGGCTGATCGGCTGAAGAAGATCGCCGAATGGACGCAGGATGCCGGGAAGCACTGGTCGGTGGACCGCGACGAACTCGTCAACGACGGGCAGGGGGCCTTCCTCACGACCGATGCGGAGTACGGCGACGTCGAGTTGCTCATCGAATACAAGACCGTTGCGAAGGCCGACAGCGGCATCTATCTGCGGGGTACCCCGCAGGTGCAGATCTGGGATTCGACGAAGGAGGGCGGCAAGTGGAACATCGGTGCCGCCAAGGGGTCGGGCGGGCTGTGGAACAACAGCGCCGGCGCTCCCGGCAAGGACCCCCTCGTGCTCGCTGACAAGCCCTTTGGGGAATGGAACAAGCTGCGAATCATCCAGATCGGTGCCCGCACGACCGTCTTCCTCAACGACGCGCTCGTGGTCGATCACGCGATCATGGAGAACTTCTGGGATCGCTCGGCGCCGCTGTGGGCCAAGGGGCCGATCCAACTGCAGACGCACGGCGGCGAGATTCGCTGGCGGAACGTGTTCGTCCGGGAGATTCCGGCGGATGAAGCCAATGCGATGCTGGCATCGCAGGGGAATGAGGGCTTCAAGCCGCTGTTCGACGGAAGGTCGCTCGCGGGTTGGGCGGGATCCGTCGACAACTACGAGGTGGTCGAGGGCGCGATCCGCTGCCAGAAGGGAAAGGGGGGCGTGCTGCACACGAAGGACGAATACGCCGACTTCGTCGCACGGCTGGAGTTCCGACTCCCGAAGGGGGGCAACAATGGTCTGGCGATCCGGTACCCCGGCGAGGGTGACACGGCGTACACGGGCATGTGCGAACTCCAGGTGCTCGACAACGACGCGCCGAAATACGCCGCGCTCGATCCGCGGCAATACCACGGATCTGCCTACGGAATGGCGGCCGCCACGCGGGGCTATCTCCGCCCCGTCGGCGTCTGGAACTTCCAGGAGGTGACCGTCAAGGGTTCCACGATCCGGGTGGAGCTCAATGGTTCGGTGATCCTGAACACCGACCTCGCCAAGGTCACGGAGTATATGGCGAACTCACCACACCCCGGCAAGGAGCGGACGAGCGGCTTCTTCGGCTTCGCCGGCCACGGGGACGCCGTCGAATTTCGCAACGTCAGCCTCAAGCCACTCGAGTAGCGCGGCCTTTCCGGTTCGCCCGCTCAGGCCACCGGCCCGGCCCGGCGCGGGCCGTTGAGCAGGCTGCCGATCGCCGTGAAGCGCACGCCGTAGCGGTAGCTCACGATCAGCACCGGCATCACCATCGCCAGGACCACGAGAAACTTCAGGCCCGCGGGCATGGCCCACGAGCGGACCACCATCTGCGCCGTCATCACGAGCGGCGGGTGCACGAGGTACATCCAGTACGAGGCGTCGGCCAGCCAGGAGACGAGTGCGCTCGGCCGGGAGCATAGCCGGGAGAAGAGCCCGATCAGCCCCAGCGACATCGCCCATGCGTAGGCGGGCTGCAGCATGCCGGCGAGCAGCCGGTCGTTCATCGTCGCGATCCCGGCCACGAAGAGCGCGATCGCCGTCGGCAGGAGCAGCCTCCAGTGGCGGCCGATCCACGTGCCGAGGCCCTCGGCGGCGAACGTCGCCACGCCGAAGAAATAGAAGCAGCCGTAGAAGGCGAGCACGTGCGGCCGCGGCAGGATCCCCAACGACGTGTCGGGGCCGTAGCCGGCCGTCATCGACATGCCCATGACGAGCTGCGGCACGCCCGAGACCGCCACCAGCCACCAGCGACGGCGGCCCGTCGGCAAGAGGCCCGTCACGGCCAGGATCGCGAATGCGGCGACGAGCCAGCACAGCGACCACAAAAACCACAGGTGATCGAAGACGTTCGTCTGCACGAGGTGCAGTGACCAGGCACCGACGTGCACCCGGAGCCATTCGGCCGACAGGATCTCCGACCAGGCGAGCGTCGCCCGATCGAGCGGGCCGCCGAGCGTGCCCTGGGGGTTCGGTCCCGTGGGCAGGGCAGGCCGCATGGCCGCCCGGCCGGCGAGAATCTCATCGACACCGACCGGCTGCATGTCGCAGAGGGGTGCGAGGGCGCTGACCAGATCGGCCGGGAGGTTCATCATCGCCACCGGCATCCGGCCGACCGCATTGGTCGCGGTCGGATCCGCGCCCCGCTCGAGGAGGAGCCGCGCGGCCGCGTCCCGGCCGAAGTAGGCGGCCTGATGGAGCGGCGTGTTGCCGCCGCTGTCCCGCTCGTTGGGGTCGCCGCCGGCGTCGAGTACGGCTGCCACGACGGCGGGATCGCCGCGCATCGCGGCCCAGGCGAGGGGCGTGAGGCCCCAGAAGGCATCCTTGTGCTCGGCCGCACCGGGAGATGCGAGCCGCCGGCGCACCGTGGCCTCGTCGCCCGAGAGCATGTCGGCGAGGGCGGGATCGCGCGGGTTCGTTCGCACGGCATGGTGATCGATCACCGTGTCGAGCGGGACGATCGTGAGGGTGGCGATGACCAGCGGCAGAACGATGCGCATCAACCGCTGCTCGAGCAGGCTCGCGAGCCCCCGGCGGCTGTAGACGAGCATCGTGAAATACCCGCTCAGCAGAAAGAAGAGCGGCATGCGAAAGCCGTGCACGGCGCCGATCACGAGGAGCAGCAGGTCGCTTCGCTGGGTGTCGCGGACGGGCCAGGGAAACGGCACGAAGCTCATCGCCGCGTGCAGGGCCACGCCCAGCAGCATGGCGAAGCTGCGCAGGGCATCGAGATCGGTGCGCCGCGCGGTGACGGCGGGTGCATCGGGCGAGGTGGAAATGACGTCGAAATCCGCGCGGGGGCTGATACCGTTCCGGTGAGCCGACGGCGGAGGATAGGTCGGCTCACGGTTCTGGGGCAAGCGAACACCGGGTAGGAGGCGGGGTGGATCGGCCCTGAGGAAAGGATCCGGCCTTGTCCAGTTCGCGGAACGTATCGGCGATTCCTTGGCAGTCGGAGCGGCTGGTGAAAAATCTCAAATCCCCGGTGCAATCGATCATGGTCGCGGCTCGTCGGGCGCGGGAAACTGTCGGTCTTCGGAGACGCTTCCCGCCAGGGACTGCCCGCCATGAGCCGACTCTCGATTGCCCGCCTGGTCGTCGCCGTATGCTCCGCAGCCGCGGCCATCCCGTGCGGCGTCTCCGTTACCTCGGCAGCCCCGCAGGCCGCCGGCCTCGCCCCTGAGGACGCCGCGAGGGCGATGTCGGCGCCTCCGGGCTTCTCCGTGAAACTGCTCGCCGCCGAGCCGGAGGTCCGCCAGCCGATCGCGATGTGCTTCGATGACCGCGGCCGGCTCTGGGTGGTCGAGTGCTATGCCTATCCGCACAAGGTGCCTGCCGCCGAGGCCCGCGATCGGAT
>CAZONY010000041.1:12390-12646 GCA_964581215.1 uncultured Chitinophagaceae bacterium
CGGCGACCACGTGCTCGACTCGCGGAAGGTCTTCACGGAGGGGCTGAACCTCGCCAGCGGCATCGCCGTCGGTTTCGGCGGTGTGTGGGTCGGAGCGGCGCCCGACTTTCTGTTCTTCCCTGACACCGACGGCGACGACGTGCCCGACGGCCCACCCCGGATCCTGCTCGACGGCTGGGGCGCCCACGACACGCACGAGACGCTCAACAGTTTTATCTGGGGCCCGGACGGCTGGCTCTACGGCTGCCACGGTGTC
>CAZONY010000042.1:0-9733 GCA_964581215.1 uncultured Chitinophagaceae bacterium
TGCTTCCTGAGCACGTGATCACCGTCGTCTACCGCCGGCCGGAGGAGGCTTGGGCCCATTACTGGGCGAGCACGAGGAGCCGGCGGCGCCTGACCGTCTGCCGCGAATTTCTGCCAGCCTGGTGTGAATACAACTTGGCCATCATCGAAGTACTCCGGTCGACCTCGATGCCGTGGGTCGTGCTTCCGTACGCGAGGCTCATGGAGGGCGACGCCGAGTTCCACAGGCTGGAGACCTTCATCGGCCGGCCGCTCACCGACCATCGGCAGGCGGGCCTGCGTCGTAGCCACGGCATGCGCCGAGGAATCTACGGCGTCGCTCGGGCATGGCATGCCTGCACGGGTGGCGTGTGTCCTGAAAGCATCGTCGCCGTTCTCGACGATCTCGCGGCTCGTGGACGCCCCCCGGCCGGCTGATCATCACCGTCTCGCTCGTCGTATGAGCCGCGCGAACCACTTCGGCCGGCGGCCGATCACGAGCCGGCGGGGAGAGACGTCGAATCCCTCGGGGAGTCCCCGATGCCGACGGAGACTCTCCGCACAGTTGGCTGTGATCAGGCCACGGTGGGTGCTCTCACCAAAGACCGCGGCATTGAGATCGATTTCATAGCGGGCTTGGTCGGGGGGCAGCATACGCTGCGGGTGCAGGGCGTCCATTTCCTTCGCCGACGAGATCACCTCCGGAAAGCCCTCGAAAAGCCCACGCAGCAGCTTGACGCGGAGAAATTGGTGCAGCCAGATCCGCTTGTAATCGGGGCGGCGCTGGAACGTGAGGTCTCCAAGGCGATGCCGCCCGGAATCACCCCACTTCCGGGACGAACGTCGCGCGAACGACAGGCCGGCGACCGCCATCGGCTGCGTCTCGAGGGCCCCTGCGATGCACCGTACCACGGGGAGATCGAGCCAGATCGGATATTTGTCATCGATGCACCAATACACCCAGGCATCGTCATGCAGGTCGGCCAGCAGGCCGAGCACCGCGGCTCGAAAACGGCCGCGTGCCTCGCCCTCGGCGGTCGCGACCAGCTCGACGACGTTCGGTCGCCGGGCCGCCACCTCCCGCATGGCGGTGCCATCTGGCAGGCGAAACAGGAAAGGATGGTCCGGCCAAACCTCATCATAGGTGTCGATCATGTGCTCCGTGAGCGGTGCATAACGCTGGCACGTCAGGACGATCGCGGGGATCCGGGCCGTCATGCCGCCGCCGCCCTGGCTCGCCACCCCGAAGGCCGCCAGCCCAGCGAGGCCTGGAGCGCATGCTCGTGCGGTTCGAAGGCGATCTCGAGCCGCCGCCGTGTCGCGGTGTCGATGGCCGCGGTCGTGAGGCTGGCGTTGTTGGGCGCGAAGCCGGCCGGTCGCCATGCGTCGAGCCCGAGAAATCGGCAGATCTCGTCGAGCACTGAGCCGGGATCGCTGAATAATCGGCCGGCGTCGGCCACGTGCAACTGGATATCCGGAAAATGCTTTCGAAAACGCTCGATCAGCACGGCGTACTGGCCACGGCGACGGTACGAAAAATATTGGTGGACAGGACTGAGGTAGCGGGGGTCTGCCAGCATCCGTTCCTCCTCGCCTGCCAAACGCTCGTCTTCCGCGTCGATCGCAGCGGCGAACGAGAGCGGTTCACGCCCGTCGCGAAGGTTCTTCCGATAGTGGGAGATCGCCCGCTCCACGGGATCGCGAAGCAGAAACACGACACGGGCATCGGGCGCTGCGTCGCGGAGCCGGGCCGGAACCCGCGGGTCGAACATGTAGTAGGGGCTCGACTCGAAAGGGCGTGTCATCTCACCGTGAGCTACCCGCCGGACGGTCGCGAACTGCCGTACGTACCAGTCTGGACCGCGATGAAAGTGAAGGTCGAAGTAGTGGAGTTCCTTCCGCAGCGCTGGGGCGACTTGGGGATGGCCGGCGAGATATTCGAAGAGCGAAGTCGTGCCGCACCGCATCGCGCCGGCGATCACGAAAGACGGCATGGGCCGCACGCGACCGATGCAGCGGTCGACGATGAGGCGGCGCATGTCGGCGACATGACGGCGGAGGATTCGACTGAAAGGACGGCGCGAGCGGGTCGTCCTTCCGCCGACATCATGGGATGGACGGGTCATGGCGGGACGGTAACGGATCGGCGGTGGTGTCTCCACCTCACTTCATCGTCTTCGCCGTTGGCACGAGGCACCGCATCTGGTCAGATACGCCCCAGGAAAGGGCTTGTCCATGCGAGACTTCGTCGATATCCACTGCCACGTGGTGCCCGGTATCGACGATGGTTCGGCCGATCTTGCCGAATCGATTGCCATGGCCAGAATGGCCGAGTCTGACGGCAGCCGCCGCCTGATCGCCACTCCGCATCAACTGGGTGGCAATGGTCACGTCACCGCCGAGGCGATTCGTGAGGGCGTGGCCACGGTGCAGAGGGCTCTGGAGACCGAAGGCATCGCGGTCTCGATCCTTCCAGGAGCCGACGTCCGCATCGAGCCGGAACTGCCCAAGCTGCTCAAGCAGGGCAAAGTGCTCACTCTGGCTGACCGGGGCAGGCATGTGCTCCTCGAATTGCCGCACGACACGTACATCCCGCTCGGGCCGCTTCTCGCGGCTCTCGACAGGCAGGGGCTCGTCGGCATTCTCTCCCATCCCGAACGAAATCGGGGGATCATGCGGACGCCCGCGGTGATGGAAGACGTCGTCGCCGCGGGTGGACTTCTCCAGATCACAGCCGGCAGCCTGACGGGTGACTTCGGCGCAACGGTGCAAAAGGTAGCCGAATATGCCGTCGAATCCCGACTCGTCCACTTCATCGCGAGCGACGCGCACGACACCCGAAAGCGTCCCTTCGGGATGCAGGCCGCCTACGACGCGATCGTGGAGCTCGCCGATGAACCCCTCGCCGTACTCGTCTGCTGCGAGAATCCGGCCAGGGTGTTCGTGGGCGAGAACGTGGATGGCCGCGTCACTCGAAAAGGCGACCGCCGACGGGGTCCGTGGGGCATCTTCGGTTTTCGGTCATAGATTTCCCAGACGGCACGGTCTTCCCAGAATGCGGCCCTTGGCCGGACGGTTCCGTTTCCACGACGGGCTCATCTTGTTTTTGAATCAAGTCGGTCGGTATCCCCCGCCGATACCAGGAGAGAGAGCGGGTCTGACGTCGCCGAATCACATTGGCGATTCGGGCTCTCGGGGCCGACGATTCTTCGCACAGAACGAGACCATGATGCTGACGAACACATGGCTGAAGCGGCTTGGCGTGGGGCTGTGCCTCATCGTCGGCCCGGCAGCGCCGATCGTGTCGTCCGCGGCTCCCCCGGGGGTGGTGAATGTTCCCGAGTCCATGGCTGCGAAGGACGTGGCCCTGGGTCCGAACGGTACCCTTTCGGGCTTTGTGCGGAACGCCGACGGCCGCGGTAAAAGCGGGGAACTCGTGACCGTGGCCTTCGCTAATGCCGACGTGGCCACCGTGAAGACGATGGAGGATGGACGGTTCACCATCGAAGGGCTTCGCGAAGGCATGCATACGCTGAAGGCGTCGGGCACATCCTGGCCGGTGCGTTTCTGGCAGGCGGACAAGGCTCCACCGGCGGCCAACGAGGGTGTGACGCTCGTTTCGCGAAACGTGCCGAACTGCGTGGGCGATGAGGTCGTGCTCGTTCCCAGCGATCAGTGCGTTCCCTGCGATCCGGGAATGGGGGCGAATCCTGCCGCCCGCCCGCGATTCTCTCCCCGCAGTGGATTCCTGGGACGAACCTTCGCCAATTACCCCATCCTGACTTCCGCCGCCCTCCTTGGGGCCGGCATCGGAGCCGGGATCGCCATCGGCTCGAGTTCGGGTTCGAACCCTGCCTCCCCCTGACCGACCGACCGCACTGAATTCGGGAATTCCCGTGGCGGTTGGCGGCGGCATCGGCTACATCCCACGCCTTCGTTCGGCCGTACTTCGGCCGTGAACGACCTTTTTGGCGAAGAGGATTCAGCCGGCGTGGCCACGTCCAACGTCGTCGTGCAGCGGATTTTCGCGCTCTCCGTTCTTGCAGTGCTCCATGCCCCCGGCTGCGCCCATCGGGTGATTCACGCCCGACGGATGCCCGCCCGATACCAGGCGGCGACGGTGAGCAACGCCAAGGTTGCGGACCTGGGACGCCTTTCGATGCCCACCGCGTCGAGCAGCCTGATCGAACGAGAGGACGTCGTCGATGTGGCGATCAGCAGCGGTCTTGAAACCGCTGGCAGCACCCAGCCGACACCCGTCCGGATCGACGACAACGGCACGGCGACGATCGCGCTGGTCGGACCGGTGCCACTGGCCGGCCTGGAGCCCTTCCAGGCCGAGCAGCGGATCGCCGCGGCGGCCGTCCAGCGCGGGCTCTACCGGGCGCCGCAGGTAACCGTGACGATGCGGAAGAAGGCCGTCAATCGAATCACCGTGATCGGGGCGGTGCAAAAACAGGGTGTCCAAGAACTTCCTCGTAGTCAGAGCACGCTGCTGGCCGCCCTGGTGGCCGCTGGATCGCTCAACGATCAGGCCGGCACCACGATCGAGGTGCGGCGGCACTCCCCCGGTGCAAGACGCCTCGCCGAGGCCGGGGGTGCTTCGGCACGGGCCGCTGAGCCTGCGGACTCGACACCTGGCGACGTGCGGCTGGCGTCGGCGGTGTCGCCGATCAATCGGCTTCCCGTGCCGGGCGAGTCTCCCCGGCGATTGCCGGTGCCGTCGTCTGCGACGGCGGACACCACGCCGGCCTCCGCCGACACGCTGACCATCGATCTGGCTGGAATCGATGTCGCTGGACGCAACGACGTGACCCTTCAGGACGGCGACGTGGTGCGAGTCGAAACCCGTGATCCGATGCCGATCAGTGTCATCGGACTGGTGAACAAGCCGGGAAAGTATGACATGCCGGTGGGACAGCCTGTGCATGTCCTCGACGCCCTCGCCATGGCGGGTGAGCGGAGCAACGAATGGGCCGACAAGATCTACGTCACCCGGCAGGTGCGCGGGGAGAACGAACCGGTGGTGATCCAGACGAGCGTGGCCGCCGCGCAGCATGACAACGAATCGAACATCCGTTTGGCCCCCGGCGACGTCGTCAGCGTCGAAAAAACACCGCAGACGGTGGTCAACAACGTCCTGAGATCGATCATCCGGTTCAGCTTCGTCGCCGGCGGCCGGCTCGCCGTATTCTGATCGCCCGGCTCCTCCCCACGGTATGAACTCCATGCGGCCCGACGAAGATCCCGTCGAACCCGACGCCACGGCGGAGACCCTGCGCCGGACCGCGAGGTTTCTGCGGGTCGTCTGGCATCGTCGCCTGGTCGTGGTCGCCGCGACGGTGATCTGCGGAGCCCTGGGCGGGCTGTACTACACGACGGCACCGCGGATTTACGAATCGACGGCGCAGAGGCTCGTCGTGGATACCAGTCGCGAGGCGCTCGGGCTCTCGGTGACCGGAGGCCGCGAGGACACGGGCGCCATGGCGACCTATGAAAAGCTCGTCACCAGCCCGCTCGTGCTCGAGTCGGCGGTGCAGTCGCTTGATCCGCAGACACGCCGTCTGCTTGGCGGCGTAGCGCCGGACCAGGTCGTGACCACGCTCATGAAGTCGTTGAAGGTCAAGGGCGTGAAGCTGACGAATCTGATGGATATCGCCTTCCAGACGCCCCACCAGGAGGCTGCGGCGTCCATCGTAGCCTCGGTCATCAGGGCCTATGCCACGTTCATGGACGAATCCCATCGTGGTACGGCCGGAATGCTCGTCGATCTTTTGAAGAAGGAAAAGGACGAGGTGGACGGCAAGATCGAGGCCAAGCAGGCCGAATTCCTCGCCGTGCGGCAGCGGGTCGGTGACCTCGGCATCAAGGCGGATGGCAAGACGATGCATCCCCTCGTGGAGCGGGCGATCCAGCTCAATGCGGCGATGATCGAGACGCAGAAGCGGCGGGTGCTGCTCCAGGCCTCCCATCAGTCGCTCTCCGAGGCGATCCAGAGCGGCCGTGACATCCGCCAGAGCCTCGTGGCGATCGAGGAGACGCTCGGCAAGGAGGCATTCCTCGACTCCATGGGGCTCGGCGATCGCGACAAGCAGACCCGCGTGGCCGTCGAAAAGCAGCTGCTCGAGGATCGGGCCCAGCTCGATACGCTGTTGGAGTACCTAGGAGACAACCATCCCAAGGTGACCGAACGTCGCCGAAAGATCGAGCAGATGGAGGGCTATCTCGGGGAATTCGACGTGGTCGGTGGGCCACGAGGCCTGGGAGGAGACGATGCCCACCTCGCCCGGACCATTGCCAGCATCCTGCACCAGCGGCTGGAGGCTGCCCGGCGTCAGGAGCAATGGCTCGCGCAGAGCTTCGAGCAGGCGAAGCAGGATTCGATCGGGCTCACGAGCGACATGAGCCGGCTGGACATCGTGGAGCATGATCTTCGCTGGCTCCGCGAGCTCCGCAACACGCTGCTCAATCAGATTGCCAGCGTGGATCTGCGACAGGAAAACGGTGGCGTGCGGACGACCGTCGTGCGCGAGCCGACCGTTCCCCGGAAGCCCGTCTCCCCCAACCTCGCGCTGACCGTTCTGGCCGTCATCGCCGCGGGACTCGCCTCGGGCGTCGGACTGGTCTTCGTCATCGACACGCTCGACGACCGCGCCCGCTCGCCCGAGGAGCTTCAGGCCGAACTCGGGCTGCCGTTCCTGGCCACGATCGGCCTGATGGACGATCCCGGGTCGGAGGATGACGATGTCGGCATGGAGGGCGTGCACATGCACGTCACGAGCGACGACGCAGCCAGTGAAAGTTTCCGCACGATCCGCACCGTGCTCGTGATGGGGAAGGACGACTCTCAGCGGCTGGCGGTCAGCAGTGCCGAGCCGGGCGATGGCAAGACGACGATCGCCACGAACCTCGCCGTGGCATACCAGCAGGCAGGCAAGCGGGTGCTGGTGATCGATGGAGACATGCGGAAGCCCGGGCTGACGCGTCTGGTGGGACGGCGGGGTGAGACGGGCCTTTCCGATCTGTTGCGCGGATCGGGTGACATCGCGGCCGCCGCAGCAAGCCTCGCCAGACCCTCGGGGAGCGTGCCGATCGACATCATTCCAGCCGGCCGACGACCGCCGAATCCCGGCGAGCTTCTGTTGGGCGACCGATTCGCCGAACTGCTCTCCTGGGCCGAGGCCGAGTACGACCAGGTGATCGTGGATGCCCCGCCGATTCTGGCCGGCACCGACGCCGCCGCGATCGGCCGGATATGCGACGGCCTCGTGCTCGTCATCCGTCCGGAGAAGAACAGGCGTCGGGCGCTTGTCCGAGCCGTGGAGACGCTGCGCATGTTCGGCGTGAATCTCCATGGCACCGTGGTGAACGCAGTGGGCATCGAGCAGCAGGGTTATGGCTACGGCTACGGGTATGGCTACGGGTATGGCTACGGCTACGGCTACGGCGACGCCTATGGTCTGGATGGCGATGACGGTGATGACTTCGACGACGACGAGATCGAGTCCGACGACGGGCGTGCCGCAAAGGATGATCGACCATGGCGCTCGAGGGCGGCATGATCCGGCGCGAAACCTCCCGGAACCCGGCGCGACGACGATGGGCATCGACCGCGGAGCGGCGGGCCACCCCTTGGAGGCACCCCGATGCCATGCTGTTCGATGGAGCGGCCGCCGTCGCGATCTTCCTCCTTCCCTTCGTCGTCGGAGGCCGGCACGCGGCAGGCCATGCGCTGATCTCGATCGCGGCGCTGGTCGCCTGCCTGGCGTGGCTGGTGCGCATGCTCCGGGTGAGCGAGCCATCCTGGACGGCTGGGGTCGGTGAATGGTTTCTCGCTGCCGGCGTGGCGATCGCCAGCGTTCAGGTCGTCACGATGCCTCCGGGCGTGCTCGATGCGGTCTCGCCTCAGCTGCACGACCTGCTGCCGGCCTACTCGGGTGGCCCATGGTCGCTCGGCCTCTGGCGAACCTTCTCACTTACCCCCGGTGAAACATCGGTCGGAATCTCGATCCTGATCGCCCAGGGCATTCTGGCTCTGATCGTCTTCCAGTTCGCCGGCTCGACCGAAGCGATCGAGCGAATGCTCGTACTCGTCGTGGGTGCGGCGGCCCTTCTCGCCTTGCACGGTCTGATCCAGTTTGTCGGGCGTGAGGGAAGAAACTTCGACGTCGCGACGGTCTCCTTTCACGAGGAGGGTGGGGTCGTGAAGGCGCTGTTTCGCAACCGCAACGATTTTGCCGGGTTTCTCGCCATCGCCGCCGGGCCGGCCGTCTGGTGCGCCTTCCGGCGGCGCGAATCCGACGCCGTGTGGACCATGACCGGCCTGGGTGTTCTCGGCCTCGTGAGTCTTGCCGTGTGCGCCTCGCTGGCCAGGGGCGGCAGCATCGCTTTGGCCGTGGCCACCGCGGTCGCCTGCGGGATGCTCGTGCGGACGGGCCACCTGCGGCCGCGGATGGGGCTGGCCATCCTGGCCGCCGCGGCCGTCGTGGCGATCGCGTTGCACATTCAGGGCATGGATCAGTTTACCTCCCGGATGGAAACACTGCTCGATGGCGGACATCAGGAGAAGGCTTTCGGCCGCCGTGAGGTCTGGCAGGCCGCCTGGAAGACGATCACCAACTTTCCGCTGACCGGCACCGGCATCGGCTCCCATGGCGACATGGCACGGATCATGATGCCGTCGACCGGACCGATCCACTATGTGCATGCGGAAAGCAGTTACCTCAATCTGGCCGTGGAAGCCGGCCTGCCCGGGCTCGTGGTGGCGATCCTGGCGCTGGGCGTCGCACTGGCGGCGACGATGAGCGTCTTTCTCAGGGCTGCCGCCCGGGAGCAGGCGATCGCCGCCGCCATCGCCGCAGGGCTCGTGGCCGGTGCGGCTCACGGCATCGGCCACTTCAACTGGTATGCACCGGCGATTTCGACACTCCTGCTCGTGCTGGGAGTCTGTGGGATCCGCATGGCGGTGTCCTGTACCCGCTGGATGCCCCACGTTCGGATTCCCGTCGATCGTTCGATGGCGATGGTCATCGCGACGTCGGCCATGATCCTGCTTGGCGTGATCGCATTTCGACAGATCAATGCGGCCCTTGTCGAGCCGGCGTGGGACGAGGCCGTGCGACTGGCGAGATCCCAGGGCCGGGACGGGCAAACCCTGCTCGACGCGGAGGCGGGCGTGGTAATCGACGACGCTAAGCAGTTGCCGATCGCGACGCAACAGCCCGAAGAATCGCTGCGGGAGGCCGCGGAAGCCGTTACGGAGCGACGCCGGTCGCTCGTGAACGGCCTTGAACGCCGGCTCGCGTTGCTCGACCGCGTGGTGGCAGACCAGCCCGATCACCCGCGGGCCTGGGCCGACATCGCGGTCGTTCGCTGTGAACGGTTCGATCTGGCCCGATCCATGGCGGGTGAGGCGATCATGCTGGAAGACATCCGGCAGACGGCGATCACCGGAGGATTCCCGACCCACGACGACTTCATCGAATGGCTGCGGCGAGTCGCCGGTGATCATTTCGACGATCTTGTTCGCGGCTACGATGCTGCGAAGCGGGCCGTGATGCATGCGCCGTGCGCGGGCGACGCCTGGTGCGTGCTCGGCAGGCTTGCGTTTCTCGAATCATCCGATCCCGAACTGTCGCGGCGGTGCATCGATCAGGCGCTCGTCGTGCAGCCAAATGAAGGCATCGTGCTCCTCACCGCAGCCCTTCAGGCCGCGTCGGACGGCCAGGCGGATCTGGCGACCACCCGCTGGCGAA
>CAZONY010000042.1:9743-12597 GCA_964581215.1 uncultured Chitinophagaceae bacterium
CCCCGCACCAGCGGGAGATGACCGCCAACCTGCTGCGGCCGAGGATGTCGGCAGACGAGGCGTTAACCATGCTCGATCCCAACCTGGACGGCCTGCGTGTGATTGACGCGGTCTGGTCGCGCCGGTCATCCGCGGAGGAAATGCGGTCCGTTCGAGAGCGGCGTCTGAGGGCCGCGCTCGCTGCGGCCGAGGATGCACGGGAGCCGTCATGGTCCGCGCGGCGTGGAAGCCTGCTCCGCGAGGCGGCTGCCCTCCATCGAACGCTCGGCCGAAACGACCAGGCGGCCGACGTTTTGACGATGGCGATCGAGGCCGACCCCGCCCACCACGGCACACGACTGGCCCGGATCGACCTGGCGATCGCCCTCGACGACCCCGCCACGGCCAAGCAGCACCTCGATTGGCTCTTGCTGCGCCGGCCCGATGCCAAGGCGGTGACCGATCGGGTCGCCAGGCTCGAGCAGCTTCAGGCGAGGCTGGCGTCGGTCCGAGAAACCGAATCGAATCGGGAAGACATCTTTTCCATTCCACGAGGAACACGGCAATGAGCCGCACGATCAGGCTGTCGCAGTTCGTCCATTCCCTCGACTCGATCGCGCGCCGGGAGATCGTGTGGGACGTCCTCAACGTCGTCACCCTCGCGGGTGCGATCGTCATTTCCTATGTCGTACGCTTCGAGGGGACGCTTTCCCGCCACGAGTGGGTGAGTCTCGTCCGCGCGCTGGGGCTGGTCGTGCCGATTCAAGCCGCGGCACTGTTTCTCGTGGCCGGCCGGCGAACGAGCATCCGGGGCGTCACGCTTCGCGATCTGTGGCAGCTCGTCTTCGGTGTCAGCACGGGGCTGGCCGTGGCCGGGCCGGTGGCACTCGTGGCCGGCCTCGGCATTCCGCGCAGCATCTATGTGATCGATTGGTTCATCGCGATCTCCCTGCTCGGTGGCCTGCGCGGTGCCGCCTGCGAAGCCGGCAACTTCCTTCGGCGGTGTTCGATTCAGCAGACGAGGCGGGTGTTGCTGGTGGGCACGTGCCCCTCGAGCGAGGCGGTCGCCAGATCGATCCAGTCCCAGGCCGGGGCGAGTGCGGGTCGGGTCGTGGTCGGAATCGTGGCGCAGACGGCCGAGGCACGGCACGTGGGCCGGTCGATCGGCGGCGTGGCGGTGGTTGGCACCACGTCCTCGATCGAGCATCTCATCGTCCGCCATCGCATCGACGAGGTGCTCGTGCTCTCGGACACGCTCATCGGCGGCGAGGTGCGTGATCTTCGGGAACGGTGCCGAGTGGTCGGCTGCCCCACCTCGATCCTGCCGGCCTTCGAGACGATCCTGAGTGGGAAGGTGAACATGCAGCCGCGGCCGGTGGACATCGCCGACCTGCTCCGTCGCGAGCCGGTACAGATCGACAAGGAACGGATCGGCCGTTGGCTCGGCAATGACACGGTGCTGGTGACCGGAGCCTGCGGGAGCATCGGATCCGAACTCTGTCGCCAACTGCTCAGGCATGGTCCTGGTCGACTCGTGCTTCTCGATCGCAACGAGACAGGGCTCTTCTGGTTGGAGCGCGAGCTGGTGCGGCAGTCACAGGGCAGCGGCATGCAGATCGTCCCGTGGGTGGCCGACATCACCGACCGCAGGCGGATCGACGACGCGATGGCCCAGCACGGTCCCGGTGTCGTCTTCCACGCCGCGGCCTACAAACACGTCCCGCTCATGGAGCAGCATCCCGGAGAGGCGGTGAAAAACATCACGCTGGCGACCGCCGGTCTCGCCGAGGCGGCTGCCGCGGTGGGCGTGCAGGCCTTCGTCCTGATCTCGACCGACAAGGCGGTAAACCCGACCAGTGTGATGGGCTGCTGCAAGCGGCTCGCCGAGATCATGGTGCAACTGATCGGCCGGGATTCGGAGACGCGGTTCTCCACCGTCCGGTTCGGAAACGTCCTCGACTCTGCCGGCAGCGTGGTGCCGATTTTCCGCGAGCAGATCCTGCAGGGCGGCCCGCTGACGGTGACCCATCCCGACATCGAACGCTATTTCATGACGATCCCGGAGGCGGCGCGGCTGGTGATCCAGGCCGGTGCGATGGGACAAGGAGGGGAGGTCTTCGTCCTCGACATGGGCGAGCCGGTGCGGATCGCCGACCTGGCCCGCGACATGATCCGTCTGTCGAACTTGCAGGAGGGGCGCGATATCGAGATCCGGTTCACTGGCCTGCGACCGGGGGAAAAGCTGTTCGAGGAACTGTTCAAGGGTGAGGAGGAATTGCAGAGGACGAGCCACCCGAAGATCCGGGCCGCGAAACTCACGTTCGAGCCCGGCCTGACAATCGGCAGGATCCTCGATCGGATGCGAAAAGCGAGCCACCTCCCTCCGGAGGACGTACGATCGGCGCTCCATGCGATCGTGCCGGAGTATTGTGGCCACGAGAGTGATGTGCCCCAAGAGGCGATCGCTGGCCGGGTGGGCAGTTTCCGCCGCGCGGCGTGAGTGTGCCGAGAATCTCCGGCGAGCGAGCTGCGATCGGCATTCTGGTCAGCCCGTGCAGGCGGAACGACGCACCGAGGCGAGGAGTTCGGGGACATGCGGGGCCGCCATGTACACCCGCGCAGCCACGACCGACCGAGGAAAAAGGCCGGCGATGAAATCGAAGCAAAACTCGCTTCCCGTGAACGTGATGGAGGCGATGTTCGCGTAGACTCCGGCCAGCATGTCGTCGGGAAGCTTTAGGGAGTCATACACCTCGGCGATGGGCCGCTGTGGAACGGGCTGCTGGGGTTCCGGAGGTTTCCCGGGATCCCGCGGGAGCGTGCCAAACCGCTGCACGTATTTTCCCAGGCTCTCGTCGAGGGCCGCGGCAAATCG
>CAZONY010000043.1:0-12486 GCA_964581215.1 uncultured Chitinophagaceae bacterium
GCTGCTGCCGAGACCGTGCCAGCCAGCCAGATGGCGGCGACGGCCGTCCAGATGCCGATCGAAACCTGGAGCTCGACGAGTTCCGACCAGATCCAGGTGGTCACGATCGCCGTGTCGATGAGCACGGCGAAGGCGAGGGCGAGCACCAGTCCGCCCACGCTCCCGCGCAGCCAGAGCCACGGCAGACCGGGCCAGACGAGCGTGATCGAGCGGGCAAAACCCATGCGGCATCCCTGCGGGGGCGGCGGAGTGTAGGGATCGCCCCCCGTTTTTCCAAGGCGTTTGCCGGCTACAACAGAGGCATGAATCCGAGGCCACACGATGCGTTCCAGGCTGCGAGCCAGCCTCCGGCGGCCACCACCGGAGCGTGGCGGGCCCTCGACGCCTCAGCCAACCGGGCCGGCGAGGCGGTTCGGGTGATCGAGGACACCCTGCGTTTCATGCTCCACGACCCGTTTCTGACGCAGGTCGCCAAGGATCTGCGGCACGACCTGGCGGCGGTTCTCGTGCAGGGCGATCTCCGTTGGCGGATCGCGCTGCGGGACGTGACCGGCGACGTCGGGGCGGGATCACGGGCCGCCATGGCGCTGGGGCGAACGACGCCGTCCGACCTTCTGGCAGCCAACGCGGCCCGGGCGGCCCAGGCGCTCCGCAGCCTCGAGGAATGCGCGGCCCTGGTCGCGCCGGCAGCGACGGGCGCTTTCGAGCAGATCCGCTACCGCCTCTACACGCTCGAACGGGCGGCGATCGGCGCAGTGCGGGCGGCCGAACGGCTCGACGGCGTCAGGCTCTGCGTGCTCGTCGATGGCCGGGCGAACGCGGCGGCGTTTGCGGTGTTCGTCGAGCGGCTCTTCGCGGCCGGCGTGCCGATGATTCAGATTCGCGACAAAATGCTTCCCATTCCGCTGCTCGCCGAGCGAACGCGGGCCGCCCTGGAGATCGCCCGTCGCCATGCGCACGATCATGCAGTGCGGCCGCTGGTGATCGTCAACGATCGGGCCGACGTGGCGGCGGCCGTGGCAGCCGACGGGGTTCACACCGGCGCCGACGATCTGCCCACGCCGTTGATCCGCCGTGTCGTCGGCCCTCAGCCACTGTCCGGTCGGACGGCGCATTCCGTGGGCGAGGCCGAAGCCGCGGTGCTGGAGGGCGCCGACTACCTCGGGATCGGCCCCTGCTTTCCGTCGGCGACGAAATCCTTCGCGGCCTTCGCACCGCCGGAGTTTCTCCGAGGCGTGGCCCGCACGATCAGCCTGCCCACGTTTGCGATCGGTGGCATTACGCTCGAGCGGCTCGACACGCTGGCAGCGATGGGCATCTGCCGGGTGGCCGTCGCGTCGGCCGTGACGGCCGCGGCCGATCCGGCCGCGGCGGCCAGGGCCTTCATCGAGCGGCTGGCGGCGCTTCCGTCGGCGGCAGTTCCTTGAGCGCCGCCAGGATCGTCCGGGCCATGTCGGCCTCGTCTCCGCTCCGGTAGCCCACCCACACCCGGAGCACGCGGCCATCGGCGCCGATGAGGTAGCTCGTCGGCAGTGATGCAAACCCGTGCCGCTCGGCGAGGATCGCCTGTGCCGCGCCCCCGGGATCGACCCAGGCATCGAGTTCGATCCGCCGGTCGTCGAGGAGTCGGGTTACGGAGGAGCCGAGTTCGGCTGGCTCCAGTTGGTCGCAGGCCACGGCGATGAGTTGGAAACGCCGATCGGTCGCGAGCCGGCTGGCCAACCGGGCGAGGCCCGGCAGCTCGAGGCGGCAGGGGGGGCACCATGTGGCCCACATGTTGAGAAGCGTCACCTTTCCGGCGAAACCCGGGCCAGGCCGCGCGGGATCGGAAGTCGATACGATCGGCAACGGGCTCATCGGTCGGCCGACGGCCGGATGGAGCGTGGGCTGGCCCGTGCAGCCCACGCAGAACATCGCGGCGACGACAAGAAACCGGACTATCATGTGGGCAGTCGCGTCTTGGACGTTTCGACGATGAGGCGACCTGTGCATCACCAGCGCACACAAGCCTGGTCGGGGGCCAACGAAAGTGTACGAAGTCGAGATGAAATTTCCGGTGGCCGACGCGGCCGACCTCGACCGGAGGCTCGTCGGCCTGGCGCCGAGGTTCGGCCCGCCCGTGGAGCAGGTTGACAGATATTTTGCCCATCCTGGCCGTGACTTTGCCAAGACCGACGAAGCCCTGCGACTGCGCTGGATGGGGAGGGAGGTGGCGATCACCTGGAAGGGGCCACGGATCGATTCCGCGACGAAAACCCGGCGCGAGATCGAACTGCCGCTGGCGGCGGTCGGTCCGGCGGGAAGCCGGACGATCGGAGCGTGGACGGAACTTCTCGAAGCGCTCGGCTTTCGGCAGGTGATGGAGGTGGCCAAGTGTCGGCGACCTGTCCGGGTGCCCTGGCATGGCAGCGACGTCGATGTGTCGCTGGACGCCGTCCACGGCCTCGGGGAATTCATCGAACTGGAATTGCAGGCCCGGCAGGAGGAGGTGCCGCAGGCACGCGCCGTGCTCGAGTCGTTGGCGGCGGCGCTGGGCTGCGTCGGGCAGGAACGGCGGAGCTACCTGGAACTGCTGCTGGCGAAGCGGCCGATCGTGCGGTGAGGGGCCAGCATGGCCGGCAACGATACGCGGGCCGAGGACGGCCGGCCTACGTCTTGACCCGGTTGCGGTCGTCCAGCACGACCACCGCGGGACGATGGGTCTTCGTCTCGGCCGCGTCGAGCCAGGCGAAGGACATGATCGTGAGCCGGTCGCCGGGCTTGCCAAGGTGGGCCGTGGCGCCGTTGAGCTCGATCACGCCCGAGCCTGCCGCCCCGAGGATGACGTACGTCTCAAACCGCTCGCCATTGGAGAGGTTCCCCACCAGGATGCGCTCGTACTCCCGCATCCCCACCCGCTCGGCCAGGTCGGCCGCGATCGTCAGGCTGCCCTCGTAATCCACCGACGCGCCGGTCACCACGGCGCGGTGGATCTTCGACTTGAGCAGGCAGGTCATCATCGGCAGGAGGCGGGAGTCACTCGATCGGGCGGACATGGCCGAAGCCGGGGAAATCACGGCCGGCGACGCTCGCAAAATCCTAGCATACGCCGGCCTCGGGATCGAACGCCGGTGATCGGGCGGGTGGTGCGGGACCCGGGCGATGTGGGTCTCGCGAGGAACGCAGGCCGGTGGAAAAACCCATGCTGAACCCTCATGCTGCGCAGTGTCCATGACCATCCACTCGCCGCAGCATGCTCCCTGTGCCAACCCCGCCGGCGGCGCGGTGCGCGACCCCGCGCGTCGGGAGATGCGCAACACCGCCGTGATGGAGGCGTACCAGATCGTCGTGCGGGTCGGTTGGATCTTCAAGACCGAGACGATCATCATGCCGGCGGTGCTCGATGCCGTGGTGGATTCGGGACTGCTCCGCGGCCTGCTCCCCGTGCTCAACCGGGGCGGGCAGAGCGTGCCGCCGCTGCTGGCGGCCGGAGCGGTCGCCCGGCTGCCGGTGAAAAAATGGACGCTGATCCGCACGACGCTGGCGATGGCGGCCTGGTTCGGCATGCTGGCCGTCGCCTGGGGCCCCCTCGAGGCCCGGCGGCCCGATCTGCTGGCCGGCCTGTTCCTCGTGCTCTACGCGCTCTTCTCGGCATCGAACGGTCTCAACCAGCTCGCGTTGGCCGCGCTGCAGGGCAAGCTCGTCAGTCCCGGCCACCGCGGTCGGGCGATGGTGGTGAGCGTGGCGGTGGGCAGCGTGCTGGCCATCCTCGCGGCGATCCTGTTTCTGCGTCCATGGCTGGGAGAGCCCGATGGCTTTCCGAAGATCTTCGGTGTGACGGGGATCTTCTTTGGACTGGCCGCCATGCTGCCGATCCTGTTCGATGAGCCGGCCGACGAGGTCTCCCGGGCCGAGCCCGGAGCGATGCCTCGGGGCGGGGGGCGGTGGCATGCCCTGTCCGCGGACATGGCGAGTTGGCGGGCGACGCTCCGCGCTGATCGATCACTCGTGCGGCTTTGCCTCGTGGCCGCCTGCTTCTCCGCCGTGCTCATGCTCTTTCCCCATTATCAGGCGTTCGCCCGGGACGGTCTGGGGAGCCGGATCGGCAGCCTGCTCACGTGGGTCATCGCGCAGAATGCGGCGACGGGTGTGGCCAGCCTCGTGGCCGGCCCCATCTCCGATCGGCGGGGTACGCGGGTGGTGCTCATCTGGCTCGTCGCCCTCTCGAGCCTCACGCCATTGATCGTGATTCTGCTGGGACTGCTTCCCAACCCGACCGCCGTCGATCTCTTCTGGCTGGTCTACCTGCCCTTGGGGCTCAACCCGATCTCGCTCAAGATCTTCACCAACTACGCGCTGGAGTTGGCGCCCCGGCCGGCGGAGCATCCGCGGTACGTGAGCATCGTCGGAGCGGCGCTGGCGGCTCCCTTCGTGCTTTCGCCGCTGATCGGGATGGCGGTCGATCGAGCCGGCTTCGCCCCCGTCTTTGTCGCGGGGGCGGCCGTGATTGCCGCCGGAGCCGTCCTGGCCACCGGGCTGCCCGAGCCGCGGGTGAGCCTCGGAAAACGCCCGTGAAGAAACGTTGCTGCCGGCCGCGCCCGGCCGTATCATCCGGATCGACGAAGTGTCTCAGTTCCCGAATCGCTTGGAGGCGTTGACCATGAAGATGCGTGTTGCCGGTTTCGTGACCCTGCTGGCTGTCGGTCTGTCGGCCGCGATCGTGTCGGCTGCCGCCAAGGATCCCAAGGAGGCCGCCTGCCCCGTGTCGGGCAAGAACTGCAATCCGGAGAAACACGTCGCCTTCGACGGCGGGAACGTCTATTTCTGCTGTGGCAACTGCCAGAAGGCCTTCGAGACCGACTCCGCCAAGTTCGCCGCCAAGGCCCATCAGCAGCAGGTGAGCACCGGACAGCTCGTGCAGAAGGGCTGCCCGTTCAGCGGCGGGCCGGTGAAGCCCGGCACGCAGATCGCCGTCGGCGGTGTCGAGGTGGGCTTCTGCTGCCCCAACTGCAAAGCCAAGGTCGAGAAGGCTGCGCCCGAGGAGCAGGTGACCATGGTGTTCGGGAACGTCGAAAAGGGCTTCGCGCCCGCCGCAAAATAGCGGCTGAACTGGCCTAGGGCCGGTCCTCAAAACGTGAAATACTCCGCCTGGCCTGCGGGCCTCGCGGAGTTTTTTCATGCGCGTGTTCATTTCGGCGGGCGAGCCCTCGGGCGACCATCACGCGGCGCTGCTCGTGCGCGCGATCCGGGCACGACTGCCCGATGCGGAGTGCGTGGGGCTCGGCGGGCCCTCCATGGCGGCCGAGGGCTGCACGCTCGTGGCCGACATGACGCGGCTGGCCGTGATGTGGTTTCTCCGTGTGATCCTCAATATCCACCGGTTCGTCGAGCTCGCGAGGCGGGCCGAGCGGAGCTTCCTCGATGCCCGTCCCGATGTCTGCGTGATGGTCGACTTTCCGGGCTTCCACTGGTGGCTCGCCTGGCGGGCGAAGCGGCATGGCATCCCTGTGATCTTCTATTGTCCGCCCCAGATCTGGGCGTGGGCAAGTTGGCGGAAGAAGAAAATGCGACGGCTCGTGGATCACGTCCTCTCGGCCCTGCCATTCGAGCACGAGTGGTTCGCGGCACGCGGCATCCAAAGCACGCTCGTGGGGCATCCGTTCTTCGATGAGCTCGAGATGCGGGGGCGGACGGCGTCGGCCGTGGACGACCGCCCTCTCGTGCTCTTGCTGCCCGGCTCACGGAGCCAGGAGATCGAGGGCAACCTCGCCTCGATCCTGCGGGCGGCGGCGCTGGTGCACGGCCGTGTGCCCGGGGCCCGATTCGTCATCGGCGCGCTGCACGAGCGGCATGCGGCGCGGATTCGTGAGACCGTGGCGGCGACACGAGCTGAACTTGGCGACATCGACATCGACATCGAGGCAGGCCGCACCCGCAGCCTGATCAACCAGGCTCAGACGGCGATTGCCGTGAGCGGTTCGGTGTCCTTGGAACTGCTCGCGGCCCGGGTGCCGACCGTGATCGTCTATCGGATCAGCGGCCTGGCCTACGTGGTGCAGAGTTGGTTTCGGCATGCTCGTTTCATCACGCTGGTCAACCTGCTCGCCAGCTGCGAGCCCATCGGGCCGATACGGCCGGTGCTCCGGCCACCCGTGGGCGTGCCGCCGGCGGATCCGGAGACCGTCTTTCCCGAGTACCTCACCGTCGAGGATCCGGCCCGCGCGGCTGCCGGCCACGTGGTGGAGTGGCTGATCGATCCCGCCGTGCGGGCCCACGTCGTCGCGCGGCTCGAGGCGATCGCCGGCGGCGTCGCGCAGCCGGGATCCGCGGAGCGGGCCGCCGCGGCGGTTTTGGCGATCGCTGCGGGGCGTGCACCGGCCGTCGCCCCCATCGCCGGGCGCCGGATCGGGGCTGATGCGGCATAATGCCGGCATGTTTCTTGCCGAACCGCAGCCGACGCCCGCCGACCTGAGAATGTCACTTGCGGGAATCCCCGTCCGGGTGTCGGTCTGGTTCTGGGTGGCCGCCGGCCTGCTCGGCTGGGGCATCTGCCAGGCGTTTGCCGGCGGCGATCAGCGGGCGTTGCTCCGCTACCTCGTCATGTGGATCGCGGCCGCCTTCGTATCGATCCTCATTCACGAGATGGGGCACGCCCTCGTCTATCGCTTCTTCGGGCAGGCGACGCAGGTGGTGCTCTATCATTTCGGTGGCCTGACGGTGCCGACCGTCTGGGGGCGGCGCGGCGCCCGGCTTCCGCAGCAGCAGTTCTTCGTGTCGGCGGCGGGGCCGTTCGCCCAGTTCTTCTTCGCGGCGGTGCTCGTGGCGCTGCTCAAAATGGCGGGCTACGGCGTGCCATTCCCCATCCAGTCGATCGGCAGCCGGCTCGGGCTGTTCGATGGCGACCGGATCGAATCGCCGTTCCTGTTCGCCCTCGTCTATTTCCTGCTGCAGGTGAATATTTTCTGGCCCCTCCTCAATCTCATGCCCGTGCCGCCACTCGATGGCGGGCAGATGGTTCGCGAGGGGTTGCTGACGATCGGCGTGCGCGACGGCGCCCATGTGGCCAACGTGATCGGCATGGGCGTCGGGGGCGTCATCGCCTGGTGGGCCTACAGCCGTGGCGAGCCGTATCTGGGCATCATGTTCGCGATGTTGGCCGTGTCGTGCTACCAGAACGTCTCCGGAGCGGGGCGGTGGCCGTGAGCGGGCGTCGCCCACGTGACGCTGGCGCCGCCGCGGTCGTGGTGCTCGGGGCGAGCAATGTCTCCCGTGGTCTCGCTCGACTGGCGGCGGTGACGGCCGCCCGGTTGCCGGGACCGCTCGATCTGTTCGTGGCCGCCGGTCACGGCCGCTCGTACGGAGCCAACAGCCGGGTCTTCATGCGTCGGCTGCCGTCGATCCTGGGCTGCGGCCTCTGGCGGGCGTTGGACCGCCAGGGCGTCGGTGACGGGAGACCGGTACAGGCCCTGATCACCGACATCGGCAACGATCTGCTGTATGGGTTTGCGGTCGAGCAGGTGGCGTCCTGGGTGCGCGAGAGCCTCTCACGGCTGACGGCGCGCGGGGCCGCGGTCGCGATCACCCGGCTGCCGATGGCGAGCGTGTTGCGTGTCGGCCCGCTGCGGTATCGGGCCCTGCGCACGTTCTACGTGCCGGGCTGTCCGCTTTCACTCGAGCAGTTGCACGAGGCGGCCGTGCGCCTCGATGCCGCGATTGCGACCGCCGCCGCGGAGTCTGGCGCAGCCGTGCTCGACCAGCCGGGCGACTGGTATGGGTTCGACGCCATCCACCTGCGTCGTCGCTGCCTCGATGCGCTCTGGCACGGGGCCTGCGACGCCTGGGGCTGCGCACCGGCCCACCCTACCGCACGGGCGTCGTTCCTGCAGTGGGCGGCGCTCGGCCTCCGGGCCGCCGAGGTCCGGTCCTTGGCGAACATGCCCTTGTTCACGCCGCAGCCCGCGTACGGCGCGCATGGGGCACTGCGAGCATGGCTGTATTGAAGTCTCGCAAGCATGGGGCCGACCCGCGGATTCGCAGGCCAGGTCAGTTGGTCAGGAGCGGTGGCCAGAGGATGGTCTTCGGAAGCGGCGGAACGACTGGCGAGGATGCGCCCAACGCTCCTCGAGCATTCGCCGAACCCCTCGCCTGTCTTCCGCGACGTTTCAGGTCTTCGCTACAGCCATGCTGAAAGCGCTCCTGCTCTATCCGGCAAGCAGGGATTCGCCGGCTTCCCCTCTGTCCGGTTCGAATCCGCTGTGGAAGATGTTCGTCATTCGCCGTTCACGGTGAGCACGAGACGGCGGGGGCCGCCGTGGTCGCGGTGCTCACAGAGGTAAATGCCTTGCCAGGTTCCCAGAAGCAAGCGGCCATCCTGGATCGGCACGGTGATGCTGCTGCCGATCATCGACGCCTTGACGTGGGCCGGCATATCGTCCGGGCCCTCCATCGTGTGCCGATACGGAAAGTCCTCGGGGACGATCGAGTTGAAGGCCATTTCCAGGTCACCCGGCACGTCGGGATCGGCGTTCTCGTTGATCGACAGGCTGGCCGACGTGTGCTGGATAAAGACGTGGAGGAGGCCCACGCGGAGCGGGGGAACGTCGCGGAGGGCCGCCTCGATCTCCGCCGTAATCAGGTGGAAGCCGCGGCGTCGGGGGGCGAGTCGCCATTCGCGTTGCAGCCAAGCCATGTCACTCGTCTCTGGCCCAAGGAAAGGACTTTCGCCGCTGGATGCAGGTCGCTGCCCGAGACGCTTGCCTCCGCGGGCTGTACGGGTTTCAGGGGCCTCCCGCGGAACGCAGTCTATCCGACCGGTATGGACCCAGGGGCTACCGCGCCGGACGGGCGACGAAGGGCCGTCCTCTCCGTCACCGCGTTTCCGACTGGAGGTCGCCCACCGCAAAAATGTCGTCGCCGACAGCATGGCCCCCGGCGGCGGCAACGGTCGCAGCTTCGTTCCGCAGGGGGGCACGACGGCTGATCGGTCAGAGAACCGGCAGCGACGGCATCGGCGGGCGGGCCGCATGGGCGGCGGCGAGGTTGCCGACGAGCCGGACGCAGATCGCCTCGAGATAGGGACCGGCGGCCGGATCGTCGAAGTTGGCGGACGTCGTGCCCGCGTCGCCATGCTCGCGGATCGGGATCTGGATCGGCACCTCGCCCAGGAAGGGAATCTCGAGTTCCTGGGCCGTCCGCTTCGCGCCACCCGTCCCGAAAATGTCGTACCGCTTGCCCGTGTCGGGACAGACGAAGAAGCTCATGTTCTCCACCATGCCCAGCACCGGGATGTTTACCTTGCGGAACATCGCGATCGCCTTGGTGGCATCGAGCAGGGCCACGTCCTGCGGCGTGCAGACGACGACGGCGCCGGTGAGCGGCAGCGCCTGGGAAAGCGTCAGGGCGATATCGCCCGTGCCGGGCGGCATGTCGATGACGAGGTAGTCGAGCGGGCCCCAGAGCGTGTCGCGGAGCATCTGCGTGATCGCGCCGTGGAGCATCGGCCCCCGCCAGACCACCGCCTCGCCCGGCGGCACCATGAAGCCCATCGACATGATCGGCATGGGCTGCGCGGCCTGGCCGCCCGGTGCATGCAGCATCGGCACGATCCGGCCCTGATCGATCCCCGGCCGGCCGGAGAGGCCCAGCAGGTGGGGCACGCTGGGGCCGTAGACGTCGGCGTCGAGCATGCCCACGCGGCTTCCGGCACGGGCCAGGCCGATGGCGATGCTGGCGGCGATCGTACTCTTGCCGACCCCACCCTTGCCGCTTCCCACGGCGATCACGCTCTTCGCCTCGAGGCCGATCTGACCGAGCTTCGTCGGGGGCCGGTCGTGCGGAACGATCGTGACACGCACGGACGGCACCTGCGGAAACCGCGTGCGGAGAAGTTCCTCGATCCGGCCGCGGGTCTGCGGCCAGAGGATCGCCGAGTGCGCGGTGAGGCCGACCGCGACGGCGATCGCATCGGGGCCGCATTCGATCCCCCGAACCTGATCCATCTCGGCAAGCGGGCGGCCGGTCTCGGGGTCGAGGATGTCGGCCAGGGCGGCGCGGACGGCTGCCTGATCGGGGTTGGGGCTCATGGCTTCACTCGGCTCGTGCGAGGCTGGGTTCGACGGGGGGCGGCGCCTCGGCGGCCGTGAGGACGTTCGTGGCCGCCGCGCCGGCGCGGATGGCCGGCGCGAAGAGCCGCCTGGGCTGCACCGTGACCAGAAGGACGAGCGCCAGGCAGACCAGCATACCGACGCCGGCCGCGAGGCCGCCGTCGGCCTGCACGCCCTTCTTCGTCGAGCGGAAATACATGGCGGCGATGACCCGCAGATAATAGGCGGCGGCGATC
Source organism: uncultured Chitinophagaceae bacterium (assembly GCA_964581215.1). GTDB lineage: Bacteria > Planctomycetota > Planctomycetia > Pirellulales > UBA1268 > CACORA01. The sequence continues at coordinate 10,319 of CAZONY010000043.1, forward strand.
GCGGCATTGAGCACGAGGATCACGGCGAGCGCCACGAACCACGCCCGTCGGCTGCCGAGCGTGATCGGGGTCGTCCAATCGACCTCGAGGGCCGCCGTCGCCAGCGTGAGTTTGCCCCAGAAGCCCGGCAGCGGCGGAATGCCGGCCAGCGACAGCAGGAAGAGGGCGATCGAGAACGCCGCCACGGGGTTGGTCGATGACAGGCCGTCGAGATCGTCGATGTCCGTGATTTCCTCCCGCCGGGGCCGTGGTCGGTCGCCCCCCGACCATTCGGGCCAGACATGGCCGAGGTAGGCGAGGGCCGCAAAGACGCCCACCGTCGCCGGCACGTAGGTGGCGATGTAGAGCAGCGTGGCCGTCATGCCCCCGAGGCCGATGGTCCACATCGTGTCGGCGGCCGCCGCCCCGTCGAAGGGCCGCTCGGCCCGCGTGACGGCCGCCGCCGCCGCCACGGCGATGCCCACCAGGAGGTAGCCGGCATGCGCGATCGACGAACAGGCCAGCAGCCGGCGGAGATTGGTCTGTACCAACGCCATTGCGTTGCCGACCGTCATCGTGATCGCGGCGAGGATGGCGGCCAGATGCCAGAGAAAGGAGAGGTGCATCTGGGCGGCCGGACCGACGTCACCCGCGATTCCCAGGGGCTGGATGGCCAGGCCGAGCACGCGGGCGAGCACGACGATACCAGCCACCTTTGGCAGCGTGGAGAGCAGGGCGGCGTTGCCGGGGCTCGTGCCTTCGTAGACGTCGGGAGCATAAAAGTGCATGGGGACGGCAGCCATGCGAAACGCCGCCCCGGCCATCGCCATGCCGACGGCGACGGGCAGGAGCACGATCGCCATGCCGGCCAGCCGCGGGTCGGTGGACCGCAGGGCATCGCCGATGGCCGGCAGGCTGGTCGAGCCGCCGATGCCATAGAAACAGACGACCGCGTAGAGAAACACCGCCGAGGCCACGAGAGACAGGAAAAAGTATTTCAGGCTGGCTTCCTGTCCGTGGGCGTCGGTGCGCTTGAGCGCCAGCAGGATGTAGGTGGGGATCGACACCAATTCGAGCCCCACGAACAGCAGTACCAGATCGTTCGCGACGGCGACCAGCGACAGGCCGGCCAGGAGGATCAGAAACGCTCCCGCCTCCTCGCAGGTGCCGCTACGGGACAGGCCGCTGCCCCGCGTGGCCGCCGACCGGAAGAGATCGCCGCTCTGGACGAGCGCGAGGATGCCCCCTGCCGCGAGGACGAGCCAGCGCACGTAGCCCGAGAAGCCGTCGATCATGACCGGCCCCGAAATGATCGACGCCCCGGCCGCTGGCAGGTCTCCGGCCAGCGCCATCGCCGCGGCGATGCCGATCACGGCCACGAGCCAGCCGCCTCGCAGGCCGGCGAACGCGGCGCCCAGGAGTGTGACGAGCGCCGCGACGACCAACGCGATCTCGGGCGTGAGGAGCTTGAACGTGTCGAGGGAGGTGGTCATGGCTGGTGCGGCTTGGAGGGAGGAATCGTGGGCGCCACGGCGACCTGCGGCGGCCGGCCAACCGCGTGCGACGGCGGCCCCATGTCGGCGGCAAAAGCGTCTTGAGCGTCTCGGGTGGCCGCGGCGACCGCGGCGGCCGCAGGGCGGAGAAAATGCTGCGGCATGATGCCGATCCAGATCACGAAGACCGCCAGGGGCAGCAGGGCCGCCGCCTCATGCCAGCGGAGATCACAGCGGTCGGCGTCCTCATGATGGCCGTGTCCCGCGTGCCCATGAGAAGCATGGCCGCGGGGCGGCTCGCGCGAAGGTCCGAAGAACGCCCGCTCCACCGCCCAGAGCATGTACCAGGCACCGAGCACGACGCCCGCCACGGCGGCCAGCGCCATGAACAGGTAGGGGCGGAAGAACGGCTCGGCCACCCCGGCCCAGGCCCGCTGAAAGGAGCCCGCCAGGATCATGAACTCACCCACGAAACCATTGAGGCCGGGCAGGCCGATGCTCGAGAACGTGAAGAGCATGAAGAGCACCGTCAGCCACGGCGCCTTGGCGGCGATGCCCCCCAGGTTGGCGATGCTCCGGGTGTGGAACCGCTCGTAGAGCATGCCCACGATGGCGAACAGGCCGGCCGAGGAGAGGCCGTGGTTGATCAAGTGCAGGTTCGCCAGCGTGCTGATGACAGCGCCTTCAATTTTTCCC
>CAZONY010000044.1:0-12470 GCA_964581215.1 uncultured Chitinophagaceae bacterium
CCGAGTTCGGCTGGAGCGACTGTCTCGCGGTCGCGCCGGAACTGGCGGCGGTGTCGCGGGATGCCGCCGCGCAGATCGAGACCGACATCCGCTACGCCGGCTACCTCGCCCTCGAGCGGGAGCGGATCGAGCGGCAGCGGCGGCTCGGCGAGCGTTTGATTCCCGAGGGCTTCGACTTCGCCGCGGTGCGGCACCTGCGGGCCGAGGCCCGCGAGAAACTCGAGCGCATCCGTCCGCGGACGCTGGCCCAGGCCGGCCGCGTGAGCGGGATCACGCCGGCCGACCTGTCGCTCGTGCTCGTCTCCCTCGACCGCCGCAGCGGCGAGGCATAAAAGTACCTTCGTTTCCATCACCCACCTGGAAGGCCGCAGCGAACGTCCGGCGCTGTGGCACGGGCAACCCCGGCTGATCAAGCGTCGGAGCATCGCGTATGCGGATCGTGCACATCACCGCCGGAGCAGGGGGGAGGCTGTGCGGCTCGTGCCTGCACGACAACACGCTCGTGCGGGCGCTGCGGGCTCGGGGCCGCGATGCCATCCTGCTGCCGGCCTATGTGCCGACGACGACCGACGAGGAAAACGTCGCCGAGCCGCGGATCGTGATGGGGGGCATCAACGTGTGGCTCCAGGAGCACGTGCCGCTCTTTCGCCGCACGCCCTGGCCCCTCGACCGGCTGCTCGATTCCCGACGCCTGCTGGAATGGCTCTCCTCCCGCACGGGGGATACGAGGCCGGCCGATCTCGGTCCGCTGACGGTGTCGTCGCTCGAGGGGGAGCGGGGACGCCAGCGGAAGGAAGTGGAAAAGCTCGCCCGGCTGCTGGCTGACGACCTCGAGCCGGACGTCGTTCATCTCTCGAATGTCTTGCTGCTCGGCCTGGCGCGCCGCATCAAGGAGGCCACGGGCTCGGGAATCGTCTGCAGCCTTTCGGGCGAGGACATCTTCATCGAGCGCATTCCGGAACCGGCCTATTCGAGGATCCGCGGCCTGCTCCGGGAGCGGGCCCGCGACGCCGATCGGTTCGTGGCCCTGAATCATTTTTTTGCCGACTTCATGGCGGACTATCTCTCCCTGCCCCGCGAACGGATCGAGGTGATTCCGCACGGCATCGATCCGGCGGGGTTTCCCGCAGCCCCGCCTGACCTCGTCGCCCGACGCCGCGACCGCGGGGGGCGGCTCGCGATCGGGTCGCTGGCCCGGGCCTGCCCCGACAAGGGGCTCGATCTGCTCCTTCGAGCCCTGCCGCTGGTCCGCGAACGATTCGATGTCGGGATTCGAGCGGCCGGCGCGGTCGTGGATGCCGAGCGGGAATTCATCGCGGAGTGCCGCGAACTCGCCCGTGATCTCGGCGTGGCCGATCACGTGACCTGGCTCGGTCAGGTCGATCGTCGCGGCAAGCTTTCGCTGCTTCAGTCGATCGACGTGTTCGTGATGCCGACGCGGTTTCCCGAGGCGAAGGGGATTCCCGTCATCGAGGCGATGGCGTGCGGAGTGCCGGTCGTCGCTCCGGCCCACGGAGCCTTTCCCGAGTTGCTCGACGACGAACAGGCAGGGGTTCTGCATGCCCCGGGCGATCCGGCCGCTCTGGCGCGGGCGCTGGTCGCCGTCCTGGGCGACCCGGAGCGCAGTTCGCGGATGGGCCGCCATGGGCATGCCCGAGTTCAGCGGCGACACCTGGCCGACGGAATGGCCGCGGCCCACGAGGAACTGTACCGGCAGGTCGTGTCAGGCCGGGGGTGACCGGTCGGTGGGCCCGGCGATTTCGCCGCCGTCGCGCTGCTCCGGATACAAGAGCGAGGCGGCCACGCTCGTGCCGATCAGGGCCACGATCACGAGCAGCGACACCGCGGGATGCACGAGGTGTCCCTTGGCGTGGGCGTCCCAGCCGCCCTGCGCCGCCAGCCACTCGTTGTGCCGCGCGGCCTCGGCGATCATCTTGAATCCCACGAAGACGAGCACGGCCGACAGGCCGTAGTTGAGGAATCGGAACAGGTCCATGACGCCGGCCAACAGGAAGTAGAGGGCCCGCAGGCCGAGAATCGCGAACACGTTGCTCGTGAAGGCGATGAACCGCATGTAGGGCGTGCCCTTCTCGACCACGCCGAGGATCGCCGGGACGCTGTCCACCGCGAACAGCACATCGGTGCTCTCCACGATGAGCAGCACGAGGAACAGTGGCGTGGCCATGAGCCGGCCCTGCTCGCGCACGAAGAATTTGTCGCCGGCTGCCGTGTTCGTCACCGGGACGAGGCGGCGGAAGAAGCGAATCAGGGCGTTGTCGCCCGGCTCGTGGTCGTCGTCGGCGAAGGCCAGTTTCACGCCGGTGTAGACGAGGAAGCCGCCGAACACCCACATGATCCACTTAAAACGCTCCACCAGTTCGGCCCCGAGGAGCACGAACGTGAGCCGCATGATGACGGCGCCGAGGATGCCCCAAAAGAGCACGCGGTATTGGTACTTCAGCGGCACGCCGAAGTAGCCGAACACCACGGCGAACACGAAGACGTTGTCCATCGAGAGCGACCACTCGACGAGGTAGCCCGTGAGGAACTCGAGGGCGGCCTTGCCGCCCAGCCACCACCAGACGAGGCCGTTGAAGGCCAGCGCGAGCGCCGACCAGAAGCACGTCCAGAAGGCGCTCTCCCGGAGGCTCGGTTCGTGCGACTGTTTGTGGAAGACCGTGAGATCGAGGACGAGGAGCACCGCGACGAGCGCGGCGAAGCCGAGCCAGTGGATGGCGTCGATCGTGACGGCGCCGGCCGGAGAGGCAAGGGTGGCGTCGGCGAGGAGAGAGGAGAGCGGCAAGGCAGGCGGGTTCCGGGGAGGGGCGGCCGGAGGGCGAATGTCGAAGAATCTTAGCGGCTTGCGGAAAATCGCGTCCATGGCCTTTCTTCCCCGCGGGTGGTGGATCGCCGGCGAGCGGTCTGGACCGTCGCCAGGGCGTCCGCTACCGTCCCTCCCCGGCGCCACGGCCTTCGGCACGCGTCACCCTCGCCCCTCGTCACCAGGTCCATGGCACATTCAGCCAGCACGTCCGTTGCAGTTGCCCGCGGCACGTCGGCCCATCTGCTCGACTACGCGATTCCGGCGGCCATCCTGCTGGCCGTGCTCGTCGTTCTCGCGCCCGTGCCGGCGCCGATCGTCGATCTGATGCTGGCCACCAATCTCACCGTGTCGGTGCTCGCGTTGCTGGGCGCCTTGGCTGCCCGCACGCCGCTGGAGATGAGCATCTTCCCGACGTTTCTGCTCGGGGCGACGCTCGTTCGGATCGTGCTCAACATCGCCACGACGCGGTTGATTCTCACGCGGGCGGCCATCGACGGTGGCGCGGCCGCCGGCGGCGTCGTGCAGGCGTTCGGCGAGTTCGTGGCAGCCAACGATCTGGTGGTCGGGGGCGTGGTGTTCGCGATCATCGCCATCGTCCAGTTCGTCGTCATTACCGCCGGCTCCAGCCGCACGAGCGAAGTCGCCGCCCGCTTTGCCCTCGACGGCCTGCCGGGCAGGCAGATGGCCATCGACACGGAGGTGCAGGCGGGCACCATCACCCGCGAGCAGGCGCGGGAGATGCGGCTCGATCTTCAGCGGCAGGCCGATTTCTTCGCCAGCATGGACGGCGCCAGCCGGTTCGTCCGGGGCGAGGCCGTGGCGGGGGTCGTCATCACCGTCGTCAACCTCGTGGGCGGCCTGGCCATCGGCGTGGGGCGGCATGGCATGCCGCTCTCCAAGGCCACGGGGCTGTTTTCCCGGCTGACGATCGGCGACGGTCTCGCCAGTGCCGTGCCGTCGCTGTTCGTCTCGGTGGCGATGGGGTTGCTGATCTCGCGATCGAGTCAGGCGGTCGATCTCTCCCGGGAGTTTGGCCGGCAGTTCACGGCCCGCGCGCACGTCCTGGCAATCACGGCCGCGTTTCTCGGCATTCTCTGCTTCACGGATCTCCCGCCGCTGCCCCTGGCCGTCATGGCGTTGCTCACGGCCTCCGCCGCCTGGATGGTTGGTCGGCGGCGCGGCTCCGCGGCCGCGGGGGGCATGGTCGCCCCGCGGGAGGTCGATTCCTCGGCGCGGTCCGGCTTGGCGGGAGCCGTGCTGGCAGACGACCGGATCGTGGTCGAGGTCGGGCGGGGGCTCGTCGGTCTCGTCGCGTCGGCTGGCACGGCCGCGACAGGGGCCCTCGTCGCCGCCGGCGCCGCGGTTCGCGAGCGGGTGGCGGGCGATCTGGGGCTGCTCGTGCCTGCAATCCTGTTTCGCGACGACCTGTCGCTCCCCGGCCGGGGGTTTCGCATCACGCTCGACGGCGACGTGGCCCGCGAGGCCGAGGTGCCGGCGGGGGCTTGGTTCATCCTGCCGCCGCCCGGCGAACTGCCGGAATCCGGCGGGGTCGAGGGGATCGATCCGCTCACGCGTCGTCGCGGGGGGTGGGTCGGCGAGGCCCAGGCTGAGTCGGCGCGGCGGAAGGGGGCCGAGGTGTTCGACGCGGTGGCGATGCTGGCGCGCGACATCGAGGCATGTATCCGTGCCGCCGCGGATCGTCTCCTGTCTCGTGACGCGGTCGGACGGCTGGTCGAGTCGCTTCGCGCCACGCAGCCAGCGGTCGTCGAGCAGATCGTTCCCGGCGTCATCAGCCTGGCGCGGGTGCACAGAACGCTCCAGTCGCTCCTGCGGGAGGGGGTGCCGATCCGGCCGCTGTCCAGGCTGCTCGAGATCATGGCGGATCACGCCGAGGAGGCGCGGGACCCGGACGCCCTCGCCGAGATCGTCCGTCGCCAGGTGGCGGGCTCGATCTGCCGTCGGGCCCGGGATGCCGAGGGGCGGCTGGTGATTGTCCGTCTCGAGTCCGGGCTCGCGACGGCTCTCGCCGCCGGAGTGCGGCGGCCGTCGCCTCAGTTCGTGGCGCGTCTTCGTCGGGCCGTGCGGCCGGGCGCCGACCGCGGTGCGCCTCCGGTGCTCGTGGTGCCCGGGGCCGAGCGGTCCCGGATTCGCTCGGTGCTCGCCCGACACCTGCCGGACTTGCGGGTGCTCGCCGACGAGGAGATCGCCGACGAGCAGCGGGTGGAGGTGTTTGCGACGCTGGGAGACGAGGAGGTATCGCGGGCGGCCTGACCGCCTGTTGCCGCCTGCTTTCGGGATGAAAGCCGGCGGTCTGGGTAAGCCGCCGGGGCGCCCGTGGAATGATTCAAGGACCGAGGGTCGATTCGTCGAAGATATTCGGATCGGCTGTTCTTCAAAGGAGTGACGACGTGGCCTATCAAGCGAGCCAACTGACGCCCGAGGAGATCCATGATCTCTGGAAGACGTTCAAGAAGGACCAGTCGAACGAGTCGCTGCGGAATCGGCTCATCGAAATTTACCTGCCGCTGGTGCGCTACAATGGCGAGCGGATCTGGTCGCGGCTGCCCGACGGCGTGGAGCTGGACGACCTCGTCTCGGCGGGTACGTTCGGGCTGATGGACGCCATCGACGCGTTCGATATGTCGCGCGGCGTGAAGTTCGAAACCTACTGCGTGCCGCGAATCCGTGGCGCCATGCTCGACGAGCTGCGGACGATGGACTGGGTGCCGCGGCTCGTGCGGAGCAAGGCGAGCAAGCTCAACGAGGCCCTGAAGACGCTCGAGGCCAAGCTCGGCAGGGCGCCGGCCGACGCCGAGGTGGCCGAGCACATGGGGCTTTCCCGCGAGGAGTTCGAGAAGCTGCTCGTGGAGGCGAACGCCGCCAGCCTGGTCAGTCTCAACAAGAAGTGGTGCGAGACGGACAGTTCCAAGGATGTCCGCGAAATCGACATCCTGGAAGACAAGAAGGGGGAGGATCCCACGCGACGGATCCAGAAAGCGGATCTGATGCGGCTGATCACGAAGGGGCTCAACCGCAACGAGCGGCTGATCATCATCCTCTACTACTACGAGGAGCTGACCATGAAGGAGATCGGCGCCACGCTCGACCTGTCCGAAAGTCGCGTCAGTCAGATGCATTCGGCGATCGTCGAGCGGCTCCAAAATCAGCTGGAGCGAAGGCGGCCCGAGTTCGCCATGTGAGGATGCGGCGGCTGGTTGGCCTGGGGTGTTCGGGAGGGCTGGGAGGCCGGAGGACGGTCGCCGGCGGAATCGAAAAAAATTCGTTCAAGGTTGGCTGGGCATCGTGTCGATGAATGTTGGTTTGCAGGAAGGCGCTGCTGAAGTGGCGCGACGATCCGGGGTCGCCGGATCGGGGCAATGCGGCAACAATGAAAGGGAGGATGGCAGACGACCCGAGTGAACCCACCGGCAGCCGGCTCCGTAGAGGCGGACGTGTGGCGGGGGAATCGGGATGCGGACGACCATCCAAAAGGAGATCACCATGAACATCTGGGGAATCACATCGACCCTCGGTTCGCAGGGCGTGGCCGGCGTGAAGGGCGTGGAGGCGGCGAAGGCCGCTGCCGGGGCCGCCGCGAATCAGGGCGTGGGTGAGGTGCGTGACGCCGTCGCGCTGTCGATCGACGCGGTGCGGGCCGCCGACGCCACGGCGGATGTCCGGCTCGACCGGATCAATGCGATTCGTGCGGCGATCGCCGACGGCTCGTACGAGACGCCCGAAAAGCTCGACATTGCCCTCGACCGGCTCCTCGACAGGCTCGGCTGATGGCCGCTCTCCGGGGCCGTAGCGGGCCCTGATGGGTGAGCAAAGGAATCATCGGTGCGCGGCCAGCCCGGAGTCGGGCTGGCCGCTTCGTTTTTCGGGCACGCTACAATGCGGATGAAGGAGTCGTCCGCATGGCAGTCGCAGGGTTTTCACTGGGCAGGGTCGATACGGCGATGACGCCGCGGGCCCGTTTCGAGGAATTTCTCCAGGCCCGCGGGAAGCGGATCACGCGGCAGCGTCAGGTGATCGTGGATCATGTCTCGGCGCACCACGAGCACTTCGACGCCGAGCAGCTTCTGGAAAGCCTGCGGCGCACCCCGGAAGGCGCCCGGGCGAGCCGTCCGACCGTCTACCGGACGCTTGCCGAGATGGTGTCAGCCGGCCTCCTGAAGGAGATGGTCCTCGGCGGGCGCCGGGTCTATGAACACGATTACGGCTACCCGCAGCACGACCACCTCCACTGCACTGCCTGCCAGGCGCTGATCGAGTTCACGAGCGACGAGGTGGCACGCATCTGTGCGGCGGTTGCCGCGGAGCACCGCTTCCGCGCCCAGGGGCACCGTCTGATCGTTTCGGGTCTCTGCGCCGAGTGCTGCCGCAGCCGCAGCACGAGCCGTCATCAAGACCGGGTGTGAGCGAAGGTCACACCCGGAGCGATGATTCCTCCGCCCGCCGCGGGCACGCCTTCAAGGCCTCGGCGACCGGGCCGGAAACGAATTCTGCCACTTGGGCCGCAGCCCGGCCGGCCAGCCCTTGCACCTCCATGGCGGCGGCGAGGTCGATGCCGGTGAACAGCGGATCCGCCGCCAGGCGGTCGGTCAGATCGTTGTCGTGTCCCGACCGGATGCGGGCGGTGGCGGCATGGCTATGGAGACGAATCGCTTCGTGCAGCTGCTGGCGGTCGCCTCCCGCTTTCGTGCCCTCCATCAGGATCCGTTCGCTGGCGAGGAAAGGCAGGTATTGCTCGAGCGTGCGGCGAATCACGCCGGGCACCACCACCAGCCCGCCGGCGATGTTGGCGAAAATCACGAGTTCGGCGTCGGTGGCCAGGAACGCCTGCGGCAGCACGAGACGGCGGGGCGCCGAGTCGTCGAGCGTCCGCTCGAACCACTGCGTGGCGGCCGTCTGCGCGGCCGTCGCCGCCAATCCCATCACGAAGCGGGCGAGGCCGCACATCCGCTCGGCGCGCATGGGGTTCCGCTTGTACGGCATCGCCGACGAACCGACCTGCTCCGCTTCGAACGGCTCTTCCATTTCTCCCCACGCGGCCGCCAGGCGCAGGTCGTTGCCCGCTTTGTGCGCCGACTCGGAGACGCCGCCCAGCACCGCCAGCACCTGCGAGTCCACCTTGCGGGTGTAGGTCTGGCCGGTGACGTCGTAGGAGGCCGCGAAGCCGAGCTTTCGCGACACGAGTTCGTCGAGCCGGCGGACCCGCGCGTGGTCGCCGTCGAAGAGTTCGAGGAAGCTTGCCTGCGTGCCGGTGGTTCCCTTCACGCCGCGGGCGCGAAGCAGGCTCCGGCGATGGAGCACCTCGTGAAGATCGAGCAGGAGGTCGTGGATCCAGAGGCAGATCCGCTTCCCGATCGTCGTGGGCTGGGCCGGCTGGAGGTGGGTGCGGCCGAGACAGACGAGATCGGCCGTTTCGATGGCCCGGGCCGACAGCCGCTCGATGACCGTCGCGAGACGGGCCGCGACGAGGTCGAGCGAATCCCGCATCAGGATCAGGTCGGTATTGTCGGTGACGTAGGCGCTGGTGGCTCCGAGGTGGAGGATCGGCATGGCCTGCGGACAGGCGTCGCCGAACGTGTGCAGATGGGCGAACACGTCGTGCCGCATCCGCTTTTCGTAGTCGGCCGCCCGCGCGAAATCGATCGGCGCCTCGAGGGCGGCCCGCATTGCATCCAGCTGGGCTGGGGTGATGGGCAGGCCCAGTTCCGCCTCCGCCTCGGCGAGGGCGAGCCAGGCGCGCCGCCAGAGACGGTAGCGGTTGTTGTCGCTCCACAGTCGCGTCATCTCGCGGGATGCGTACCGGGTGGCGAGCGGATTGTCCCAAACGTCGCGGGGGTCGGGGGATTGGTCGGAGTTCAAGGGCGGGCTCCTCGTGGACGAGCCGCCGGACCGGCGGCGCCGCTCATCTTGCAGAACAAACGCTCCAGGGCCAGCCGTGCCCGCAGACCGCGGGAGGCATCGCCCTTGAGGCTCCCGTCGAGTTCGAGAAGCCACACCGGAAGCCGCCGCGCCCGCTGCGGCCCGAGGTGCGACAGCGACTCCTTCGCCTGGGCGATCGCCTTGGGCCAGGCGGCCACGCCCGCCTCGCGGAGGGCGTCGTCGATGCCCGCCGGCCGTCCGGCGGAAGGGGGCAACGAGAGGAGTCGCGCCGCCGTGGAGAATCGGCGCAGCACGCTGGCCATCTGGGCCGCGATCCCGATCGGATTCTCGCCGGCGTCGAGCAGGTCGGCGAGGTGGGCCATCGCGTGCGGTGTCCGGCCCGCCGATGCCGCATCGATCATCTCCCAGGCGGTCCTCTGCTGAGGACTTCCGGCGACATCATCGATGGCCTCGGGCGGAATCGCCTTGCCGACGGCGGCCGGATCGACGGCGGCTGCCAGTCGATGCAGGGACTGGTCGATCTGGCCGAGGCTTCCGCCCAGCCGTTCGAGTAGCCGCTGTGCCGTGGGCACGGCGAGGTCGATGCCATGCCGTGCCTGGCCCCACTTTCGGACCCAGGCTGCGAGGTCGGTTTTCGGAGGCACGGTCACGTCGATCACCAGGCCGTCCTTGGCGGCGGCTTTCGCCAGCCGTGTGGTGGCGGGAAAGCTCCGCACTTCGAGGATGACGACTCCCCGCGATCCTCGTGCACCCTGGGCCAGTGTTTCGAGCCGCTCGCGAGACGCAGACACAAAACCGTCGGCATCGCGGACGACGGCGACCCGCGTGGCGCCGGCGAAGAGCGGGACGGTGGCGGCCTCGTCGAACACGTCGCGGGGGTCGAGGTCGTCGCCCCCGCTGAATTCCCGCCAGGCCCACGAACGGTCGTCCTCGTCCGGGCAGGCGACAGCGCGGATCAGGCCGAGCACGTTGCGGGAAAGGAACGGATCGTCTCCCACCAGCACGACGACCGCCGGCAGCTCCGGCGCCCATGCCTTGCCGCGGACGAGGATGTCGAGGGCGGATTGGCGTTCGGCCATCACGGGGCTCCGGCGGGAGCGGCCAGTGTAGCCGCCGGCGCCGGAAGTTCGCGAAGCCCTCGCAGCCGGCCGACGACCTGCGCCGATGCGACCGCCACTGGTTCCGCCGTGATCGACTGGCCCACGTTGCCCGCCGCGTCGGTCGCCTCGACGCGGACATACACGCTCGCGGGGGCCGAGCGATCCGGCTGCCAGCGGTACGTTCCCTCGGGCTCGAGGCCTTCGGCGATGGTGGACCAGGGGCCGTCGGCGCGGGGCGAAAACGCCAGGCGCACCCCGCGGGGGGCCGGCAGCTGATCGCGGCTTGTGTAGCGGATCAGCAGGCCTTCCGCCGGGCCGGTCGGGCCCGGAACCACTTCCACCACATCGACCTGCGGCGGCTCGTCGTCGATCGCCACCCAGGTGTCGGGCTGCTCCCCGGCACGCGGTCCGGTGGGCGTGGCCGAGACATCGGGCACGATCACGAGCCGGAATCCATAGAGGCCCGGGGCGGGGAGCGAGACGTCGATGGGGCTGCTGCCGTCCGTGTCGGTGCCGGCCCGCTGCCAGGTCACGCCGCTGTCGCGGGTGCACCACAGTTCGACGCGCAGGGGGCGGCCGTCGGCGGCGCCGGCCTGCATCTCGTATTCCCAGGCGAAGCGTCGGGATCGCGACATCTGCAGCGGCTTCCCGCGGTAGTTCAGCAAGGATCCGTCCATGGGCCCTGCGGGAGCCGGCGATGCGGCCACCGCCGACGGATCACGCGACACGAACCGGCTGACACCGCCGGCGGTTGTTCCGCGTTCATCGGGCCGAGTCCCGGGGCTGGCGCGATCGGCCGTCCAGCCCGATGCCCGTTCGGGCGTCCAGCCGTCTCCAGCCGATGGCAGGTCGGCCGGACCGATGGAAGGCGGCGGCAGGGTCGAACCGGCCAGGTCGGTATCGGCTGCGGACACCGGCGATTCGCCGGTGGGCAGCGGCGGCACCCCCAGTTCCCGTGCCAGGGCGGCCTGATCGATCCCCGGGTCGGCCCGCTCCAAAGAGAATTGCCTCACGGTACGGTTGCCGGCGGCGTCGGCGATCGCGATTCGGACGGTCAGGGCGTCCACCTTTTCACCGGCCCACCAGACATCCTCGCCGACCATGTGGGCCGGCTTTTCCCGCGACAGGATGCCCTCGGTCGCGAGCGGCTTCCAGTCGGAGTCGGTCGCCCCGCGGTACTCGACCCGCAGCGACTCCATCCGCAACGAGTCGTCGGTGGCGGCATAGCGGCAGATGATCTCACCGTCGGCGCCCTTCCATACCCGGGCGGCCAGGCGCGGCCCGGCCGCGTCCACGAGCACCCGCATGTCGGGCCCGGCTCCCCCGCGTGTTCGACCCTGGGCGTCGATCGTGCGGATACGAAACCAATACTCGCCATCCGTCGCGGCGCGGTACGTGAAGGAGCCCGCGGTCGGGGCCACTTCGCCCGCCGCCTGCCACGTCAATCCGAGATCGGCGGAGACGCTCATCGTGACCCGGCGCGGCGCGGCCTCGGCCTCGCGCGACTGAGGGAGCCGAAACGGGATGGAAAAGGCGCGGTGCGTGGTGCGGACGAGTTCGGGAAGCCGCTGGTCGGCGGGTGGTTCCGCGGCCTCGGCGCACCGTGCGCCGGGCGGCAGGATGACCGCGAGTGCGAAGAGAATGCGGGCCCAGGATCTCATCATCTGCTGCATCGGCCGCCGCCCCGGGCCGGCCGGTGGGTTTTCGTCAGAACCCGCAGAATTTGCCCGTGAGGCGGGGCTGGGCCGGCGCCGGACGAGGCGGCTTTCCGCATCGTCCGGCCTGGGGAATGTGGGCGAAATCTTTCTGGACCCGTCTCCTGCGGCCTGCCATACTCGCGGGCGTTGGAACGGCCATGGAACGCGTGTTGGCGGGTCCCTCGTGACGTGGAACGCCGGCGGCCGGAAAGGCCGTCGGCAGGCGAAACCGTGCGATCCTTTCTGCTCAGCAGCCTGGTCCTCGCGATCATCGTCGCCGTCGGCGCGGCCGCCATCGTGAAGATCCGGTCTTGGTGGCGTGCGGATTCTGACGATCGCGGCGATTGGGAAAACGCGTTGGTCGGATACAAGAATCTCCGCGACCGAGGCCTGCTCAGCGACGACGAATACCGGAAAATTAAAACGCTCGTTGAACCTCACGTGCAGTCCGTGCCGATGGCTCCCTCGCGGGCCGCGGCGCCCGTGGCCGATCGGGCGGAACGCGACCAACCAGCCCAACCCTTCGAGGATTGAAACTGATGCCGACCGGGAAAGACATGGGCAACGTGGGACGCCGCGGGGCCGGTGGCACGACGAAGAAGAATGCGTTCTGCTCGTTCTGCCGCAAGAGCTACCGCGACGTCGGCCCGCTCGTCGAAGGTCCCGGCGACGTCTACATCTGCGGCGAGTGCATCGAGTTGTGTCAGTCGATCCTCGATCAGGAAAAGCGCCGGCGCGGCACGAGCAAGCAGCTGTTCACGTCGATTCCGTCGCCACGAGACATCGTCGGGCACCTCGACCAGTACGTGATCGGGCAGGATCATGCCAAGCGGGTGCTGGCCGTCGCCGTCCATAGCCACTACAAGCGGCTCACCATCGCCAGCGAAAGTTCCGACGTCGAGATCGAGAAGTCGAACATCCTGCTGATCGGCCCGACCGGCTGCGGCAAAACCT
>CAZONY010000045.1:0-12426 GCA_964581215.1 uncultured Chitinophagaceae bacterium
GGGCGAGCGTCAGCCGATTTCCGGCACGGGTTCGGTCGGAAAGGCCTCCCGCCAGATCTCTCGATAATCGACGGCGAGTTTGTGCTGCACGATCTCCTGATGCAGCCGCTGAAAGTCGATCTCGTCTCGATTCTCCCGCAGCACCATCGCCGCATCCGCGCGATCGATGATGCGGCCCGCCTGGAGTTTGATCACAACGAGGTCATCCGGCCGAACGACGAGCACGTCGCCACCGGGGCCGGCGAGCGGCCAGGGCACCGCCCGCTGCACCGCTTCTCGCTGGAAGCCACTCGCCACGAGGAGCACGTCAAACTGAAACGGCATCAGGGCTTCGGCAGGCTGGAATGTGAACTGGGCGATGGCCTGTGCATCGATGACACGCAGCGGGGGCGAGTGGCGGGGCCGAAATCCGGCCGCCGCGAGGACAGCAAGCAGTTCGTCGAACCGGCTTGCCTCGATGGCGACCAGCACGTCGGCGTCGCGGGTGTAGCGGGCATGTCGCCAAGCCGTGAGGGCAAGGCCGCCGATCACGGCCTTCGGCGCATCGACCCTGGCGAGCGCGTCCCACCCTGCGCGGAGCGTGGCCACAACGCCCTCACCCGGCATGGGATTGCTCCGCGGATCGGCTGCGGGCGAGCATCCGCACCTTCGCCGCGAGGGACTCGGCAGCACGGCGGTCGAGCCATTCCTCGGCGGCCCGGCGAGCAGCGGCTTGATCGCCATGATGACGACGCAGAAACCCCTCGAAGACGAGCCGATCACCCTCGTCCACCATCTGCGCCCAGAGCCGCACGCGTTCCACGGGCGAGAGGTGGCCAATGCCAAGAGGCGCCTGGTCGGGGGGCGGAATCAACTGCGATGCTGACATGACCGAATGATACCGGAACAGGGACAGGCATGATCGGGGGGCACCCCGCCGGCTTTCTGGAGGGGAAAAGCCGGGCTTGGCTCCGTGGACGAAGTAATTGGCTGTAGAGGCAAACTGCGGCCGACTTAGGCTGCATCTTTTCAAAGGCCCTTGAAGCCTGGGCCGGCCGTGCGCGAATCGCCCAGTGACCGGAAGCTGGTCGTCGAGGAGTCAACGATGAAAAGCCGCCGCCTGATCCTCCTGTGCCTGCTCCCCCTGTGGGCCGCGATCGCGGCGGCTGCGGAGAATCCGCGGCAGGGCGCGGGGGCCGACTCGATTCCGACCAATCCGCTCACGGCCAAGTCGATCAGCGACCTGCACAAGATCGTGGAGACCGATGTCGATTCCGAGCACCGCTACGCCGCCGTCGATGCCCTGGCCGCCAAAGGGAGCGAGGCGCTGCCGCAGCTGAAGGCGGCGCTCGAGGACCCGACCGCCTATGTCCGCTATCGGGCGGCCCAGGCGCTGGGGGAGATGGGCGGCACGATGACCGATGAGGGGCTGCAGCTGCTGCACAGCGACGACCAGGAACTGCGGGTGCTCGGAGCGATCGTCTTCAAGCACATGGCCAGAAAAGGCGATCCTGCGATCGTCGTGCCCGCCCTGACGAAGGCGCTGTCTGACCCGCACTTCGACGTGCGGATCAATGCGGCCATCGCCCTCGGAGTTCTCGGCGACTGGGCGGCCCCCGCCGTGCCCGCTCTGATCAAGCTGGGGGCCGACGAGGAGTGGTGGGTGCGTGACAGCGCGAATATTGCCCTGAGCAAGATCAATACGCCCGAAACCCGCCAGGCGGTGATCCCGATCATGACCGAGGAGCGGCATTCGGCGCTCTGGTTTCAGGCGGCGGCGAAAATCCTCGAGCCATCCGAAAAGGATCCGCAGCTGCAGCAGGCCCTGGCCGTGGCCTACGGGGAGTGGATTCAGAAGGGCGAAGGCTGGACCGCGCCGTTCGCGGCCCGCGGCAAATTCGGCTACGGGATCACAGGCCTGGAACGCCTCGTGAAGCAAGGCACCCCGATCCCGCCGGAAGTCGGCGCCATCATCGACAAGATCCTGAAGGGCGAGATCGAGCCGTTGTGGCCGCTCGACGACAAGAGCCGCGGCAGGCTGCAAAAGATTCAGGAGAAGCTCGCCGGAGGTGCGAAATGAAGCGGATCGTTCTGTTCCTTGCCCTGGGTGCCTGGGCGGCGGCCTGTCTCACGCCCAGCCAGGCCGCGGACGATGGCTACCATCCCGACATCGGCGACTTCGCCCGGATCATCAACGGCGGGGAGCGGTTTCCCTTCAACTTCGGTCCGACCGGTGCGACAGGCTGGTTTTACGGGCGGGAGTTTGTCATCAATGGCCTCGACAAGGGCTCGCCGGCGGATGGCGTGCTCACGCTCAACGATCGAATTCGGGCGGTGAACGGTGTGCGGCTTCCCGAAAAGCCGGCCTTCACGGACGACGAGCACGATCCCCGCCGGGTCCTCGGCGACGGGATCACCCGGGCCGAGGCAACCGATGGCCGCCTGGTGGTGACGGTGTGGCGAAATCAACGGGAACAAGACCTCACGATCACGCTGCCGGTGCTCGGGAGCTACAGCAAGACCTGGCCGTATGACTGTGCCAAGTCACAGGCGATCCTGAAAAGTGCCTGCGACTATCTGGCGGCGCAGCAGCTGCCAGAGGGCGGGTTTTTCGTGGTGCTCGGCGACGGCGATGGCCTGGCGAGTGCCCTGAACGGGATGCTCTGGCTCGGCTCCGGCGATCCCACGCACCTGGAAAACGCCCGCCGCCTGGCCTACCACTTCGCCGCCCACCCCGGGGCCGACCCGTTCAAGGGCGAAGACGGGTCGATGTGGAACTGGTCGTATCAGGCCATGTTCATCGCCGAATACTACCTGCTGACCGGCGACACGAGCATCCTGCCGTACCTGGAATGGCTCCACAAGGTGATCATGGCCGCCGACCACCAGCGCGGCTCCTGGTGCCACGGCTTCATCAACTCCAACTATGCGGTGGGCGGCTACATCAATCAGACCGGGGTGATGTGCCTCAATGCCCTGTCGTTGATGCAGCGGGCCGGTTTCGAACTGGACCTCAAGGACCTGGAACACTGCAAGCTGTATTTCCGCCGCTATTCCTACGGCGGCCGCGGCATTCATTACGGCGATCACTTGAGCAGTTATGCCGAGAAGCCGGGTGGCAGCGGAACGGGCAAGAACTGCGTCGCCATCCTGGCGTTTGAAAACTTCGGCGAGACCGACACCGTGGCGCGGTACGTGACCACGGTCATCGATTCCTACCGCCATCGGGATCACTGCCACACCGGCCCGTTCTTTCCGCTGATCTGGGGACCGATCGGCGCCAGCCGCGGCACGCCGGAACAGTTTCGGCTGTTCATGGACTACTGGACCTGGTTTCACGATCTGAGCCGGCGGTGGGACGGCAGCTTCCTCCTGGCCTCGCAAAACGACGGCGGCGGCTACACGGCCCGCGGCCCGCTCTGGACGATGGGCGGCCAGGCGATGGTCTATGCCCTGCCCCTCAAGCTCACCCGGCTGTGCGGGGCCACGGAGAGCCCGTTCGATCTCATGACCATGCCCAAGGAGCTCGCGCCGATCAAGGAACTGGTCGATGCGAAGCAGTACGCTCAGGCGGCGACTGCTCTCGATGCGCTGCTGGCGGCCGGCCTGGACGGAAAGGCGAAGGCCCGTGCCGAGTCGATGCAGCGATCGCTGCGGACCACGCTCGCGAGCATCGACCACACCCTGGCCGCGGTGGAGCACAACCTGCAGGCCGGGGAGAGCGTCTTGGCCCGCACCCGGATCCAGAATCTCGAGCAGCTGCTCGGCACCGGCGATGCCCGGATCGCGGCCTTGAAGGAGCAGGCGGCCGAGCCGCGGCACGGCGCCATCGCAGCGGCCTGGAAGGACTATATCGAGCTGCGATATCCCAGCTACCTGGACATGGCTTCCCGCGCGAAGATGGCGGCGCTGGCCCAGAACGAACAGGCGGGCTTTGTGCGGCAGCGGGCCGAGGAGACTCTCGCCGCGATCGCTGCCTGGCCGAGCTATCGCGACAGCTTCGACAGCGAGAGCATCCTCAAATACTGGCTCCCGCGGTGGCAGGCCGACAAAAACGCCCCGCTGCCGCTGGCGGTGACGCGGTATCTGGCGTTTGGCGACGGCAGCATCTGGACCACCTACTACCCACGGAGATTGCTGGAGGCAGACAACCTGCTGGGTGAGTTTCCGTTTTCGACGCCACTGGCCGCGACGTCGGGCAGCGGGCCGGTCGCCTGGAAATACCTGACGATGGATGAGCTGCAGCTGCCGGGCGGGTGGAACACGCCCGGGTTTGACGACTCCGCCTGGCAGGAGTCTGCCGCGCCCGTCTGTTCGCCGACGCCACAGCGCAAGGGGCCGGAGAACAAGTGGGATAAGCCGTTCATCCTGCTGCGGCGAGCGTTCGAGGTCGCCGATCCCGCGTTCGACGCCCTCCGCATCAAGGCCTTGGTGCACGACGAAGCCGACGTCTATCTCAACGGCGTCCACATCGCCCGCATCGTCAAGCAGCGGGCCAAGGGCAAGACATGCATCGATTTTGACGTGACCTCGGCCGGGCTGCCCGTGCTGAAGAAAGGGACGAACGTGTTGGCGGTCAAAGCCGTGCGGGACGGCGGCCACATCGACGTCGGCATCATGGGCGTGAAGCGGCCGTGATGATCGGGAAACCAAGCGTGATGATCAGGAACCAAGACGGGCGCTGAGCCCTGAACCTCGAAGGAGAGAATGAATGAGCGGACAAAAAAGAGCCGGATTCGCCTGCCTGAGCCTGCTGTTGGCGTGTTGTGTTTTCGCCACGCCTGCGGCAGCCGAATCCAAGAAACTGAAGGTGTTCATCCTGGCAGGCCAGTCGAACACGGTGGGCCATGCCAACGGGCACACGATGGCCACGTTGTTCAATGCGGACGGCCCGAAGGACGAGGCGCTGGCAAAACTGGTCTTCGGCAAGGATGCGAAGATTTCCAAGCAGCGGTATGACGAGGCGATTGCGCTGGGGAAGCAGCTCAACGAACTGACTGGCGGCGTGGGCGACCCGAAGTTCAAGGCCATGACCGATGCCGCCGAGAAGGCGGCCGCTGAAGCCAAAGCGGCGCCGATGAAGGCCGCGCTGGAGGCCTACAAGAAAGACGTCGTCGCGGCGAGCGCCGTTTCCGACCGGGTCTATATCAGCTCCATTGCCGACGGCAACCGGAAGTCCGGGAAACTGGGCGTCGGCTACGGTGCCAACGGAAGCAAGATCGGCCCCGAATACGCCTTCGGCCTCTCACTGGCGGAAAAAACCGACGGCCCGATCCTGCTCATCAAGACCTCGTGGGGCGGCAAGTCGCTGCACTATGATTTCCGCCCGCCGTCTGCCGGCCCCTATGTATTGAACGGGAAAGAAAAGGGGAGCCCCGAAGACGTCCTGAAGAATGCCGGGCTGTTTTATCGCAGCATGAACGAGGCGGTGCACAAGGTGCTCGACAACCTCAAGGAGCATCACCCGGCCTACGATCCGGCCGCCGGCCATGAGATCGCCGGCTTTGTGTGGTTCCAGGGCTTCAACGACCAGTTCGATCCGGCCTTCACGTCGAACTACAAGGACAACATGATCGCCTTCATCAAGGACGTCCGCAGCGAATACAAGACGCCGCAGATGCCCTTCGTGATCGGAGTGCTGGGCACCCCGAAAACCGAGGAGGCCGTTGGCAAGAATGAAGTCTCACTCGCCCAGCGGGCAGCGGCCGCCGCTCCCGAGTTCAAGGGCAACGTGGTGGCCGTCGAGAGCTACACCGAGCAAGCGCTCGATTCATGGGAGGTGTTTAACGCCGGCTGGGGGAAAAGCTGGTATGTCTGGGATCTCGTGGGCAGTGACAAGCCCTACCACTACCTGGGCAGCGGCAAGTTCTTCGTGCGGCTCGGCGATGCCTTTGCCACGGCCATGGCCGGGATGATGCCGAAGCAGTAGCGGATTGAGGTGGACCCCGACGGTTGGACAGTCGGGGTCCACCTCATATGCTGCCCCCCACCTCCGGCCGACAGGGATTCTGGGTCCCTCGGGGATTTTTATCAGTCAATAAGCAGTTTGTGAAAGAACCCGGAACAAACAAAATCCGTCATATGATGAAAGTCCGCAACTCACCACGGTGCCCTTCCATCATATTGACCATTGCCGCCTTCTTCCTGACCTGTCATGTGGCGACGGCTTCGGCCACGACCTACTATGTGAGCCAGTCAACAGGGAATGATTCCGCCTCCGGCACGTCGCCTGCCGCAGCGTGGAAGACGCTGTCCAAGGCGTCGCGGGAATATCAAGCAGGCGACAGCGTACTGCTGAAATGTGGCGACACCTGGGACGAGGAATTGCGTCCGCTTGGCGAGGGCACGGCCGTCAATCCCATCACGATCAGCTCGTACGGTGACGGGCCGAGGCCGCTGATCGATCGGCAAGACGCCACCGGAAACAACACCGACAAAGTCGGCATACGCCTGAAGAATATTGCCGGCTACAAGATCACGGGCCTAGCGTTTGCGCGTTTCGGACGAGGGGTGTTTGTCGATTTCGACAAGGGCGTGCGTGGCAAGGACTATGTGTGGATTGAGAATTGCCACTTCCATGATGCCCTCTATTACAACTGCGAAGGCTGGTACACCAAAAATGTACCCTCAGACGGAGGCACAGGGCCGGATTACGTGTTCGATGTCGGCGTCTGGGTTCAGACGCGGGAAACGGAGGATGTGATCTGCCTGTCGAACATTACCGTCAGGAAGTGCACATTCGAGCGAGTCGCCTGTGCGGTCAATGTCTGGTCCGGCAACGAGTGGGACAAGGACGCCGAGAATCGGCACCAGTTCAAGAACGTCGTGATTGACCAATGTACGGCGGAGGACGGCAAGAACTGGCAGTTCGTGGTGCACTCCACGGTCGGTGGCCGGATCTCCGACAGTTGGGTTCATCGGGTGGCGTATTACAACGAGCGGGCCAAGAATGGCATCGCCGGCTCGATGCTCTTCCGCTGTGAGGACTTCCTGGTTGAGAACAGCGAGTTCGGCCACGTCTCGATCGGCGCCGACAGCATGGACGGGCAAGCCTTTGATCTTGAGGGCAATAGTACTCGCACGGTTTTTCGAAACTGCCTCTTCCACGAAACCGAAGGGGCCGGGTTCCTGATGTGTTGGAGGGCGTCTGCCAACGCCAACACGAAGAACAAGGACACCCTCTTTGAAAACTGCGTTTTCAATGCCAAGGAAAAATGGAATAAGGACAGAATGGAGAAAAACAGCGGTTATGTTTTCTGCGGGGACAAGGGGGATACGGCCACCATCCGCAACACCAGGTTCTATCTCTCCGACGGCGAGACACTCATGCAGCACAAGGAAATGCAGCAGGACTTCAAACTGGAGAATTGCGTCGAGATCGTTAAATCCAAAGATTTGGAGTCCAACCGTACTTTGCCGGCTCAAGTTGCCGCGTCCTCGTTCGACCATCGGCATCCGGCTGCCCATGCGATAGACAGTGAGGCCGCGACAGCATGGTTTAGCGACTCCGGCAGAGCGGCAGGTGAGTGGCTGGAACTCGATTTTGGTGCGCCAAGGCCTGTCGACTATCTCATTGCCGACGAGAACGAGTTTTCGTCGGTTTCACGTTTTGCCATCCAGATCTGGGACAGCAAGGCTTCGTGTTGGAAAGACGTGTTTAACGGCGGCTCGATCGGCTCGAAGTTTCTGGTCACGATCGTTCCCGTCACCACTCAGAAGATCAGACTCTACGTTCACAGGACCGCGTATGGTCGCCCCGGCATCAATGAAATCAAGGTCTACGGCGAATCATGAACCGACTTGCAATGATCTGCGCGGCCCTTCTTGTTCTGGCACTGCCTTGCAGCGGCGAGACTGCCGCCGGCGGCAAGACCGTCTTCATGATCGGAAACAGCTTTACGCATGACTCGATGCCGTACAGCATCCCGGCGCTTGCCGCGCAGAAATCAGATTCGTTGACGGTTGGCGCGCATATCAAATCGGGGTCGCCGGTGCATAACATCTGGGGAAGCCCGGACGCCGCCCGCGAGGTCAGCAAGGATTTCGGGAAATACCGCGACGCGCTCACCAAGCACCAGTGGGACGTCGTCACCCTTCAGCCGTTCTACAAGAAGCCCGGCGAGGGACTTCCGCAATCCACGATGCAGTCGGATATCGATTCGATCCTGAAGTTCATCGCACTGGCCCGCGAGAATCCGGCGAACAAGAAGACGAAGTTCTACCTCTACGAGAGCTGGCCGTTCCTCTGGACCGGCAAACCCTTCCAGCAGGCCTGGGACGCGACGACCACGGACGAGCTGACGGCGCCGACCATGCACACCCGCGACTATTACGAACACCTGCTCGCGCGTCTCAGGGAGAAGACCGACGCGGAGATTCACGTGATCCCCGTGCCGGAGGTGATGTACCAACTGGACAGGCAGATGCAGGCCGGGAAGGTGCCGGGGCTCACGGGCATCGGCGACATCATGAAAGACAAGCTGCACCTGGATGCCGGACTGGGCCATTACATCGCCAGCGTCACGGTGTACGCGACGCTCTTCGGCAAGAACCCCGCAGGCCTCGTCAAGCCGGAGGGGCATTACGACGGCGGCAATCAGGAACTCCTGACTCCCCAGATGTGCGACATCGTCAATACGACCGTCTGGGAGGTGGTGTCAAAGAATCCCTCGACGGGAGTCGGGGAGCCGGCGGATTCAAAAAACCCAGCCGCCGATCCCGCCCTCGCCCCCGAGGTGAAGGAGGCGATCGCGGGTGTTCGCGAAAATCACGCCGGCGGGGCTGATGTCGCTCAAGCAGAAAAGGTACACCTGTTTATTCTGTCAGGCGAATCGAACATGGTCGGGCTGAATCCCGATTCGTCATTCACGCCGACCGTGACCCAGGCACTGGCGCCGGACAAGGTGATCGTGGTCAAAAATGCCTGGGACGGTCAACCGATCCGCCGATGGCACAAGCAATGGAAGCCAGCGAAAGATCGCAAGGTCGCCGGCGACAACACGTACGGTGATCTTTATGACAGGTTGATGAGCACAGTCCGTCCGGCGATCGAAGGCAAAGAACCGGCGACCATCACCTTCTGCTGGATGCAGGGTGAAGGCGATGCCAAGGAATTGCACGGCGAAGTGTACGCCGATTCGATGCGCGGCGTGATTCAGCAACTGCGCACCGACTTGAAACGCTCCGATGTGAAGGCGGTCATCGGCCGGTTGAACGATTGTGCAAATGGCAAAAACCACTGGGACAAAGTTCGCGAAGCTCAGGTGGAAGTGGCCAAGACCGATCCGCTGGTCTCGTGGGTCGACACCGATGACCTGAACGGCCCCACAGACGACGTGCATTACAACGAGGCCGGTTACACGGAACTGGGCAAGCGGTTTGCCCTGTCGGCGCTGGGTTTCAACAAGTCCGTTGCGGTCAATCCCGCCGCCACCAAATGGCTTGAGCGTCACACGGAAAAACTCGCCGAAATCGAAAGCCGCGACAAAATCGATCTCGTGTTCATCGGCGACTCGATCACCAGTTGTTGGGAGCAAGAGGGCAAGGACGTTTGGGAGCAGTATTACAAGAAACGGAATGCACTGAACCTGGGCTTCGGTGGCGACAAGACCGAGCAGGTGATCTGGCGGCTGCAAAACGGCGAAGGGGCCGGCTATCAGGCCAAGCTTGCGGTGGTCATGATCGGCACGAACAACGGTGGCCGCGAGGACTCACCAACAGACGTGGCGGCGGGGATCAAAGGCATACTTGATCAATGGCACGCGCTTCAGCCGCAGTGCAAAGTGTTGTTGCTGGGGATTTTTCCGCGTGGTGCAACGTCGGCCGACCCACGTCGCCAAGTCAACGAAAAAGTCAATGCATTGATCAGCCAATACGCTGACGATAAACGCGTGTTCTACCTGGATATCGGATCGGCGTTTCTTGCCGACGATGGAACGCTTGCACGCGAAGTGATGCCCGACCTGCTCCACGTCCATGACAAGGGCTACGGCATCTGGGCACAGGCAATCGAGCCGACCATCCAGAAACTGTTGGACGAAAAGTAACAGCCCCACCAATGAAGGGGAAGGGGAGAGGACAGGCATGATCCCAGCGGGTCGTGACGAAACTCAGTACGGAACGGTCAGCCCTTCGGCTTCGGCCAACCGCCGCTGATTATCGTCAAACGTGAGGAAGTCCTGCGCTTTGATCACAAGTGCCGCCGCCACATGCATGATGTCGAAGCTGCGATGCCTCCCGCCAGCGTGTGGGCTGCGGAAAGACGCAGCGATTCGTCGAGGACGGATGCCAGATTGCACGTGTGACCGACGATTCTCCCGGCAGCCAGATCCTCTTCGAATTGTGCCCAAGATGACGCGGCTTGTCCGGCTGGGATCGCCCCTCGCCACTCGGCGAATCGCAGAGCGTTGGAAAGCTCGAACTCGTTGAGCGACGTCACGACAAGTGGCCGCTGCTGGGATGTCTGCCACGCGATAAGGCGAGACGAGTGCACGTCATTCGCATAGAGCGAAAACAAGACGCCCGTATCGACGCAGGTCACCATCTGCCGCCGGCTTCATGGATGATGCTCGCCGTCTCCTCGGCAGTGAGCATCGGCGTCTGGGAGCGATCGCGGGACACGGCGGCGCTCTGTGACCAATCAACCTGTTCGGCCGCCTTGGCCGACTCAGGTATCAGTCGAGCCACCGGCTTTCCACGACGCGTGATGACAATCTCCTCGCCTGCGAGAATCCAGCGCAGCAGGCTCGTATAGCGGTTCCGCAGGTCGCGCACGGTCGCTCGTCTCATGTGCTCCATCGTTGTCGCACAAGGAAAAGGCGTCAACTTGTGACCGAGCGGCCGGGAAGAGGCCGGGAGAGGGGAAAAAGATGGGCAAAAGAACAGGCATCAGGAGAGCCCTGGATGGAGAACGGGATAGGTCAGGCACGATCCACGCCGGTGTCGTTTTTTCGGCCGTCGGCGCAGCGTCTCTTCGGGTCTGGCCGCGTGGCGGCTTCGTTGATACCTCCGCCCCGCTGGGGTCAGAGGCTGTGGATGTCGATCACGGGCAGGCCCCTGCCGGTGATTTACAGAAGAGACGTTACACCAACTCGCCCCCGCGATCTTGCTGCTGCAGGCGGAACGAAAGCAAATCCTACATCGGCAATGTAGGATTTGCATAGCAGCCCCTTGCATTGCATTGGCTGGGTCTCCGGCCGAGGGCCGCGAGGGCTGCCGACGTTTACGGCGCCCGGGTCTCTGCCGTGCGGCTGCGGAGCGGGGCGGAACGACCCTCCCGGACCGACGTGTCGAGCATTGCCTTGAGCCTGGTGACGATCTCCGGGTGTCGGCTGAAGAGGTTGGTCGTCTCGCCGGGGTCGGTGGCAAGATCGTAGAGCTGGCCGGGTGCATCGTGATCGGTGGCGGGCAGCGCGTAAGGCCTCATGCTCCAGCGGGGGTTTTGGCCGAGGTAGTCGTTGCCTCCCGATCCGGCATGGTCGATGTATTTCCAGTCACCCACGCGGATCGAAAGCTTTCGCCCCATCGTCTGCTGAATCAGATACGGCCGGAGCGGTGCTCCCCCCTGCTCTCCCAGCAGCACCGGCAGCATGTCGTAGCTGTCTTCCGCAGCGTCGTTCGGCAGGTCCTGCCCGACCACCGCGGCGCAGGTCGCCATGAGGTCGGTCGTGCTGATCAACTGCGACGACGTGCTGCCCGCCGCGACCTTGCCCGGCCACCGCACGATCCACGGAGTCCGGTGGCCACCTTCCCATTGATCCCGTTTGACGCCCCGCCACGGCCGGGCGCCGTCGTGCGCATGGTCGCGCCGCATCGCGATCACGGTGGGCGCCTCGGGGCCGTTGTCGGAGCAGAACACGACCAGCGTGTCGTCCGCGACCCCCAGCTCCTCGAGCGTCTTCATCAACTCCCCGACGATCCAGTCGAGTTCATGGATGAAATCGCCATGCGGCCCGGCAGCGGTCTGGCCGCGGAACTGCCGGGCGGGAATCGAGGGCAGGTGAACCGCCTGCGTCGCGTGGAAAAGAAAGAACGGCTGCTCGGGGTGCGCGGCGCGGTGGCTCCGCAGAAAGCGCTTGCTCTTCTCCAGAAAGACCATGTCCACCTCCGACGCATCGAAGCCGGGCGCGGCGTAGCCGCGGCGGAAGTCGTGGGTGTAGTCGTTGGTCGGGTAGCGCGACGTGTCGATCGGGCCCGTCGGGGGGGCCGGCAGGCGGTCGTCTTCGATGAAGGCGTAGAGCCAGTCGGTCGTCGGGCAACAGGCGGTGCCGAAGAAGCTGTCAAATCCCTGATCGACCGGGCCCCCGTCGATCCGACGCGTGGGGTCGATCCGCAGGACGGCGTCGCGGCCGCCATCGTGAATGGGGCGGCCTTCCTTGTCGTAGAACGTCATGCCGACATGCCACTTGCCGACCATCGCGGTGCGGTAGCCGGCCTGTTTGAGCATCT